>JALEWR010000168.1 GCA_022783515.1 Prevotella sp. | reverse complement strand
TTGACCTAAGTCTTTGAACATATTGCTGGCAGAAGAATAGTTTTTTGTGTCTACAAAAACACTAATTGTTTTTTTTGTCTTAGGGTCAAGAGCACTCCATTGAATATCAAATCTAAAATAACCTGCATCATCAGCATAGGCTATAAGGTCTTCCAATTCAAGATTGCTGAGGGTATTGTGGTACGTATTGGAAATGTACTTTTGTGCATTGTGTAGCACCTCCAAAGTAGTAGCACCTGCTTTGAAATTGTCTGTTGATTGCATTGGCTCATTGAGGAAGCTTGTCATTTGGGGCTTTCCTTTTCTTGTTTTCGTCAAATCAGACAATCTGTCTATGCATGTAGACCATAAGGCAATTATACCAATTCTACTTTGCTTTGTAATTACTTTCTGTATTTGTACACTCCTAATAACATAATATTTGTTTCTGGACCTCTGGAATAGTCCCCATCTATAAGTCCAAAATATAAAATATGTTTCTGCATCAAAATAACGAAAGGTGTTATAATATCATTAGCAATCTTTAGTCGAAATGCAATATAGCCTGTTTTAGGATATATATGCTTTTCTAAAAAGCCTAATTTATGTGCTATAAATTCAATTTCCTCTAATGGTATCCCTTTATTGTTAGGATATGCTAATCCAAAGGAAATGAACCTCTCGGATTTATTTTCTTTATATACATATACACGCTCCACTACATTATCAAACTTTATACATATAAAATCATCTCTATGTAAAATCTGTTTTTGATATAGCTCTAAGGGTGACTTATTATTTATTGAAATCTGTATCATTTTATCCTTTTAAAATTTCTAATCTCTATTTTATCCTCCCTTATTAGTTCTGTACGTCTATTCTGGTTGAGAAACGTGGTTAAAAGATAGGTAACCTTTCTGTGACTTTGTTCTTTTATGGATGATAATCAAATGATTATAAACATAGCAAAGGATGACTGCCAACGACAAAGTTATAGAGATTTTCTGTATTATTGATGAGTTTTTCAAGAATTCAGATGCAGAATTGGGTAAAAATCTTCTTTTCTCGTTCCTCCAAAAGTGCGTTTTATTACTCGCAAGCTTGTCAACACGTCGCAGGCTCATCAACCCGTTTTGCCATGGCATAACTTAAGCAGGCTTGGTTCTGATCATCTGGCTGAACAAAAACGTTCAAACAGGTCTCGCCGGCGAGGGGTATAAACATCTCCGTCACTGCAAGGTCCGTATGTCTGAAAGTATTTAAAGTCGCTCAAAAGCGATTCTACGCTCACTCAATAGTTATCCTTTTGCATGGCAATCTGGTCTAAATTAAAACGTAATTCAGCCTTATCTGCACAATAATTTAGGCCAAATTGCATGGCATTTAGCTTACACCGGCAGAACATTCGTCACCGATGAGAGGGTGAGAAGGAAAAGAGTGAGCAACAAATAAGGAAGAAAGGGGGAGGGCAAAGAGGAAAATAAAGCAGAACAGAGCTGTCAGACCAACCTCTGAAAGAGCGGGAATACGATTTTTTAGAAAGAAGTTGTTCCCTAAAAAAGAAGTAGCTCTCTCAAAAAAAGAAGTGTTGCCCTCAAAAAAAGACAATAAAATCAGGCTGTAAAGAATATAGACTTACTCTGCAAGAATAAAAGTAAGCCAAGCTAAAACCGCATGAATGGAGCGAGAAAAAATAATTGTTTATTTTTTCACTTTCTTCTTGATAATCTTTCTCTTACCTTTTTTAATACGCTCAATCTTACGCTCCACATTTGCTTTTCCCCACGACTCCATATGCTCATAGTTTAGGTAAGAGAAGTCGAATTCTATCTCTGGAACGACCAGCGTATCCGTATTTCTTAATGGAACCGTTATGTCGGTAACACGAGCCACCTCTACGGTGGCAATGCCTTGTGCCAGCATGTCCAGCTTTTTAGCTGCTCCCCAAGAAAGGTCGATGATACGTCCTCGGATAAAAGGCCCACGATCGGTAACACGAACCACCACTTCCTTGCCGTTAGACAAGTTGGTTACTCTTAATAAAGTGCCGAAAGGATAAGTGCGATGTGCACATGTCAAACTGTCGTGATGCAGCCTTTCGCCGCTACTTGTACGGGAGCCTGTGGCCTTTCGAGAATAATAAGAAGCCTTACCTCTCTGTTCTTGGGCGAACAGAGACGTAAGGCTTAAACTTACTATCATTAATAATAATAGTTTCTTCACTCAAATACAATATGGTTTATACTATGCCTTGAGCCAACATGGCTTTGGCCACTTTCATAAATCCGGCAATATTTGCTCCCTTCACATAGTCAACATAGCCATCTTTCTCTGTGCCATACTTCACACATTGTTCGTGGATAGACGACATGATGTGGTGCAAACGCTCGTCAACTTCTTTACCTGTCCAAGACAAACGCATAGAGTTTTGAGTCATTTCCAATCCGGATACTGCCACTCCACCGGCGTTGACAGCCTTTCCCGGAGCGAAGAGCAACTTGTTGGCAACAAACTTTTCAGCAGCTTCAGCTGTACCTCCCATGGTTGAAACTTCAGCAACACACAATGGCTTATGTGCCAAAATCATGTCTGCATCGTCGCCGTTCAACTCGTTCTGTGTAGCACATGGCAAGTAGATGTCAGCCTTCACTTCCCATGGCTTCTTGCCCGGGTAGAATGTAGAGCCGGGGAATCGGTCGGCATAAGGAGCACAAATGTCTTCGCCGCTATTGCGAAGTTCGAGCATATACTCAATCTTCTCGCCACTGATGCCGTTAGGATCGTAGATATAACCATCGGGGCCGCTCAATGTAATGACCTTAGCTCCCAATTCGGTTGCTTTCTTTGCTGCCCCCCATGCCACGTTTCCAAATCCACTCAAGGCCACGAGTTTACCTTGAAGGTCTAAGCCTTGACTTTGCATCATCTGATGAACAAAATAGAGAGCACCATAACCTGTAGCTTCGGGTCGGAAGATTGAACCGCCCCATTCTATGCCCTTACCAGTCAATACACCTTCAAACTGATGGGTAAGTTTGCGATACATACCATATAAATATCCGATTTCGCGACCGCCAACACCTATATCGCCGGCAGGAACGTCTTCGTTAGGCCCGATGTGTCTGTAGAGTTCTGTCATATAAGCTTGACAGAAACGCATAATTTCAGCATCACTGCGACCACGAGGAGCAAAGTCGGAACCGCCTTTACCGCCACCCATGGGCAAAGTTGTCAGAGCATTCTTAAAGGTTTGTTCAAAACCTAAGAACTTCAAAATAGAGAGATTGACTGATGGGTGGAAACGCAAGCCGCCCTTGTAAGGACCGATTGCCCCATTAAACTGCACACGATAACCGATGTTGACATGCACTTCACCCTTGTCATCTGTCCAAGGTACACGGAACGTAATAACTCTTTCGGGTTCTACCATACGCTCGATTAACTTCACCTTTTCAAACTCAGGGTGCTGATTGTAAACATCCTTAATTGAAACTAATACTTCTTTTACGGCCTGTAAAAACTCAGCCTCGCCCGGATGCTTACGCTCCAGCTCTTGCATAATTTTATCCACTTCCATGGTTAATTCCTTTTAAGTCGGTTAATAACTTACATTTTGTCAAAAGTATGTTGCAAATATAAAATTAATTTATATATGCTCCAAATAAAGCAAGATTATTTTTTGAGTTTTTTCCTTACATAATGCTATTCAATAAAAATTAACCTTTTTAGTGCTTTTCATAGCCATAAAGAGCCAAGCTACATCACACTTCAAATGCAAGTATTGCTTTTTGGCTACAATCACTCGCCTTATCAGTTATTTTTGTTTACTTTTGTAAAAATATAAGTATACTGGTATGAAATGGTATAACCTCATTTTTTATTTTTCTGCGATAATAGGCTGCTATGCTTGTAGCAAGCAACACGAAGAAAATCACACACTGAAAGAAAAAGAATATATGATGGACGAACCGCTATCGGCTTTGTCTGTCGATGGCGATTCAGCCTTTTGGATGGGCAGCGAGAGCGGAATGGTGTGGCATATTGCTGAAGATGAAAAAGCAACCTACGAGATAGAAACAGGTAGAATCTATGATATTACTGCCGACCAGCCACGCAATGGCTCTCGTGTATGCTGGCTCGGCATACGCAATGGCGGTCTACAGCGATGGCAGTTGCAAGCAAAAAAGATGGCATGGCAAAAAACTTATGCCATTGCGGGCAAGGGCTACAACTATTCGGTATATGATATTGAACATACTCCGCAAGCCTTATATGCTGCTACCAGCCAGGGATTATATCGACTCCAACTGACCGACGACGAAAGATTGCAACCCAACAACGAAAAATTGCAACGCATCTATCCGCTTGATGGTGATTGTGGAGAGAAGCCGTTGCCTTTTGTTGTACGCAAAATTTGTCGGCAGGGGCAATGGCTTTTTGCTTGTACGCCAACAGGCCTTGTAAGAATAGATATCCAAAACAGCAAGATAGCGACCTTTCACCAAGGCGAAAAAATTACTTATGCTGCAATTTTTAATAACATGCTACATGTTGTAGCCGATCAGATATTATATATAGAAGATGTGAATGGTCGTATTCTTCGCACATTGTCGTTGCCCATCGCACCCTCTTCTCTTCATCAGGCGGGTAACATCCTGTATCTCATCGCCTCTAATCAGGTGGTTCTTACGCAAGATGGCTGCAGATATGTTACCATTCCCTTACGCCATAATATTCCGGCCAATAGTTCCAATGTGGTGGCATATGATGCAAAACAAGGTTTTACGCTACTGCTCACCGAGAATGCTCTGTGGTATGTACCCTCTCATTTAGGCGTATTCAATACGCAGACACCCATCACAGCAGCATGCAGCGATGGAAAGAATGCTTACTATATTAACGAGAATAACGAACTCTACAAGCAGGTGTTGGGAGAGCAACGAGCCAATAAAGTTTATCAGTTTGCCCCACAAGAGGTGATTACAGACATCCATGCCGATGGCAATCAACTCTATTATCGCACCCATCACCAAGAGATAAAGTTATTGGAAGTGGGCGACAACTACTTTAAAAACGAGCTATTGGCTGCTCCTCGAACCCTTTATCTGTCGCACGACAAGATAACCGATTTTCATTTGCACCGCTCAAACGAAGAGAATAAACTGTTTGTGGGTGTGCAAGACGGTCTGATTGTAATTCACGATAATGGAATTGATACCATCAGAGGTGAAATAAGTCGGCAATATATCACCTCTTTCTTCCAACCACGACATAGCGATATGGTCTATATGGCTACGCTCAATGGGGGTATCTTCTATGCCAGTGACAATAAGATACTGCCCATAGACAACACCCGGCAGCATTCTTTTCTCAACGATGTGATTGTTACCGATACCTATAATAAGAATCTTATTATGCTAAGGCAACACCATATCTTGCTCAACAATACGGACGACAGTGTAAAAGCAAAGGATATCAACCGGTTTATTTAGGTCAACGATTCTGTTTTCTATGGTTTGCCCAAGTATGGATTGGTAAAGTATGTCATCAACAAGAAGAAAATAGAGATGGTGGGACGCTATTACGAAGATATCAGCTTTCATCCACATGCTGTTTTCACCGCCGATAGTCTTCTTTTCTTGGGTAGTTCGCTGGGGGTGATGCAAGTGCCTATAGGGCAAGAAACGGCAGCTCAATGGATTAACTTTTACGAAACAGCCATCCAACTGCGAACAATCGGCTACTCATTGGCTGTTTTTGGGGCAGTAGCCTTACTCCTTGCATTGGGCTACATGCGATATAAACAAAGCACACAACGCCACACTCTGCAGCGTATTAACGATCTGCAAACTCGTTTAATGGAACTAAAAACAACGGTATCACTCATTAAAAATGCCGACGAAGAGAGCATCCGTCGCATTGAGAAAACTCTTAATGGGTTACAACCCGGAAAAGGCAATCGGGCAGAAACCAATCAACAACTGCAACAAATATCGAGCGAGATTATGAAAAAAAATAGGAATGCCGCCCTACTTCTTCTCAAAGAGATGGATAGACAGATGGAAGAAATACAGGTGTTGGCGTTCTATGAGAGTAAGTTATACATTAATAACTCGCAAAAAGCGTTAGATACAGGTACAACGGAGGTTATCAAAACCCAAGTGGAGCAAAACGCTCAATGGCTAACAAAATGTCAACAGCTCTCCACCTTATTATATATGTATCAGCAAAATCTTCACCAAACACTTTCGCTCGAAGGCGTTACTGCAGGACTCGCAGAGGCTATTGTGCAGACAAAGGAACATTTTATCACTCATCCCATTGCCGATACTGAGCGAGATGTTGAAGAAATAACACAGTGTTATCAGTATATATTCTCGACAGAAGCGATGGAGAAAATCAACCATTATATGGCTGATGCCCGCCAATGGCTGTCGGAACCGCAACGTAATGACAAGGTGGCGAATGCCTTGAACCATGAACTGAGAAACATTGCCGACACGGCTGAACAGACCGAACGCCTGCAATTGCTACGCACGCTCAAACATTTTGAACATCGTATCAATCAACTCCGCACACTAGAGAAAATCAATGAGTCGATAACCGACTACGTTGCTATCCACAGTCGCATTGTTCATGAAAACGAGCAACGCACCATCAAGAAGTTTGATATGCAACTACAAAGAGAGATAGCCGACCATACCGAGGAATGTACCAAAGAAATAGACAATCTCATCGACCAACTCTTTGCAGATATGGAGCAAAGCGACCCGGAGATATTGACTGGCTTACTCAAATTTACAGGTGCCATTTCACAACAAGGAAAGGTGCTTGGTATACTCATGGCTCACCCAAAAGTGAAGCGGACGTTGCTTCCGGGACTCTTGGGAATATATGGTAATTTGAACCCTGTGGTGAGTCGTTTGGTAAGCGGAAAAATAAAGAATGGACGCCCTTGGTTGGAGAATTATGTCAATAAACATCCATCCAGTTTGGCCATATTTATCTTGCGGCTGGCAGAATAGTCTCTTTTCTATATAAAACATAACTTCTTAATAACCAGTGGTTTGAAAATAGTTGCATGGCTTGATATATATCAAATCATCCCATGCAACTTTTTTTTATGTGCCTTTTATCTACTTTTGCGTCAACAATTTTCAAAAAACTTAAAATCAATAATTAAAACAATTCACAATTATGACACGCAAAAGTTTTTCACTATCAGTGTTGCTCGCAGTATTCATGCTTCCTGCATTCGCACAGACAAAGATTAAAGACACAAGAACAGCTCCCAACCTCTATTTCTTACAAGATAACGAGGTGGCAAGTAGCTTAGACCTTTTACCTCCTCCTCCACAACCAGGCAGTATTATGTGGCTCAATGATGTATCACAATATCAATGGGGAAAGATGCAACGCGACACTCCACGCGGTGATCAGGCAGCAGCCGATGCTCGTGTATCAGGCGATGGTGTACCTTACGCATTCTCTGAAGCTTTCGGCATTCAAATTTCTAAAGAAACAACCCCCGAAATCTATAAGTTGGTGTTAGGTATGCGTGAAGACGCAGGCGACTTGGCAACACGCGAAGCTAAGAACCACTACATGCGTATCCGTCCTTTCTCATTCTTTAAAGAAGAAACATGTAACCCGGAACAACAGGCCGAACTCTCTACTAACGGTTCTTATCCTTCAGGACATACAGCCATTGGTTGGGCTACAGCATTGGTCTTGGCAGAAATCAACATCGATCGCCAAAACGAAATCTTGAAGCGTGGTTATGAAATGGGGCAGAGTCGTGTTATCTGTGGCTATCACTTCCAAAGCGATGTCGATGCAGCTCGTTTGGTAGCAAGTGCAGTGGTAGCTCGTTTACATGCCAACAAGAACTTCATGGCACAGCTTGAGAAAGCTAAAAACGAATTTGACAAACTCTTCAAGGCCGGTAAAGTGAAGAAGAGCGAAAGAAAAGCCAACGCTTAATTGACATAATAGAAAGAAGTTAGCGGAAGTTATCGGGAGTAGAAAGGTATTTATGTATTTTACCAAGGAAGGTATTCAGCCGTTAACAGTACAAGCCAAAGTGGATTAACCCTCGATAACTTCCCTTAGCTTCACAAAGAAGAACGTTTATCATTCTTTATTTGAGTTCAATCACCTCTAAATAAGTATCACACAATGAACAAGTTTTTATCTTTTATAGCCGTAGGACTACTATCGGCAGGAACCCTCCATGCCCAAACAGCAGAAGACAAAATTAGCATCAAACCTTCTGGTCGCATACTGATGGATGCAGCCTTGATGGATGCCAAACACAATAATGAAGAATTGAACGATGGTGTAGCAATTCCCGATATGCGTGTAGGTGTTAAAGCTACCTATGGCCCTTGGACTGCAAAAGTGGATATGGGATATGCTTACGGAGCAGTGAGCATGAAAGATGTATTTATTGAACGCTCACTCACCAAAAACAGTTTTATCCGTGGTGGATACTTCATCCATCAATTTGGTTTGCAGAGTGCCACCAGTTCTTCTTTCAAAATATCAATGGAAGAACCTGCCAGCAACGAGGCTTTCAATAACTCCCGCACCATCGGACTGATGTATGTGCATGGTACCAAGAAGTTTTTAGGCACCTTCAGTGCATTCACCGAGTCGGATGCCATGAAGATGAAGTCGGAAAAGCTGGGCAATCAAGGTGTTGGACTCATGTCAAGATTGGTCTATCGTCCATTTATCGAAGAAGGCAAAATCTTCCATGTTGGTATTTCAGGAGCTATAGAGTCGCCCAGATACAACAAAGATGCCAATCTTAACCACCACTCTTTCACTCTTGGAGCCAACTTGCCCACTCGCGTTGCTAAGGTGTCTGCCATCGGTGCTACCATCAACAATGCCCGTAAGATGGTGAAGTTCACCCCCGAACTAACAGCCGCATATGGCAAATTAGGTATTGAAACACAATATTTCTACGTCAATGTCGACCGCGAAGGCGATATGCCCAACTACACGGCATCGGGTGCTTACTGTTCATTGCGTGGTTTGCTGAAAGGTAAAGACTATCATTACAACTACTGGGATGGTGGTATCGATACCCCCCGACCAGGTGCAATGGAAGTGGTTTTGGCATATAATTATACCGATATGTCGGACGCTAAATCTGACATCCGTGGTGGAAGACTCAACGACTGGTCAGCAGCATTCAACTATTACATCAACAAGTATATGATTTGGCGTGTGCGTGCATCCCACACTAAGGTTACTAACAGAATAGGATTTGAAGACAACAAGGTTTCAATGCTTGAAACACGTCTGCAAATTAAATTCTAATTTATTGTTGTCCGGTAAAACTTTTATTAAATTCAAAAATTAGGGTTGATATCTCTCACGAGCTATCAGCCCTTTTAGTTTTTTTGGAAAAGCTTATTTCTTCTATATAATAAAAGCCTTCGAGAAAGCATTATTATGTTCTTTTGGGTTTAACA
>JALEWR010000163.1 GCA_022783515.1 Prevotella sp. | reverse complement strand
GACCGTACATTACGAGGCTTGTACACACTTAGACCGCATTGTGCATCAAATTAAGGAGGCAGGAATGAAAGCAGGCGTATCGCTCAATCCTGCTACGCCGGTAAGTGTATTGGAAGATATCATCAAAGAGGTCGATTTGGTGCTTCTCATGAGTGTCAACCCCGGTTTTGGTGGTCAGGCCTTTATTCCCAATACCATTAAAAAGGTAAAACAACTTCGCCAACTCATAGAAGATAGCGAAAGCAAGGCTCTTATCGAAGTAGACGGCGGCGTACAAGCTGATACTGCTCCACTACTGATTGAAGCCGGAGTTGACGTTCTTGTAAGTGGAAGCTATATCTTTGGTGCCTCCGACCCCATAACAACTATTCAATCACTGAAGGAAAGTCTGTAAGTTTTTGAGTTGGTAAGTTGATGAGTTATCAGTTTTATATATTGTTGAGTCTTTGAGTTTGTGCAACAACACACGCGACTTGAAATAACCCAATATATTCCGTCAAAAAAAGAAGAATTGATTCTATAACCGATAACTCATCAACTCAATAAAACTCACCAACTCAAAAACTCAAAACTCAAAACTCATGCAATATCACTTGATTGTCGGAAGCCATGCGACGTAGATTCAATACGGCATATCTCATCCTTCCCAATGCGGTATTGATACTGACATTAGTAGCTTCTGCTATTTCTTTAAACGAGAGATCTTGATAAAAACGCATAAATACCACTTCGCGTTGTGTAGGTGGCAAGAGGTTCATCATCTTATGAACATCTTTTAAAATCTGCTCATTCACGCACTTACTTTCCACATTGATATCCAACACATTATGATTGCTGATAAGAGAAAGGTCATTATCGCGATTCGTTTCTACCACCTTATCTGCCCTCTGTTCACGATACCAGTCCATCATGACGTTATGTGCAATACGCATCATCCACGCCAAGAATTTACCCGTCGTTGAATATTTGCCCTGCTGCAACTTGGTAATCACCTTCACAAAGGTTTCTTGAAAGAGGTCGTCAGCCAAATCGCGGTCGTGAACAACAAATAAAATATAGGAAAACAATTTTGACTGTGTGCGTGTTAATAGCAAGTCGAAAGCCTTGTTATCTCCGTGTACATAAGCCATGGCCAATTCTTCATCGGTCATTTTTGTTATTTTCTTCATTTCCAAATGTTTTTTATATGAAGTAAATATGCTCTATAGGCTTTGACGGTTTTATGAGTTTTAAAATTAATTACGTTTGCAAAGATAAAGATTATTGGTGTAAACACCAAACTTCACCCCATTATTTCCACTTCTGAAAAGCCGTGCATACAAACAAAACAAATAAAAAAGCGTATCGTAGGAGCTTTCTTTTCTCCCCGATACGCTCGTATTGAATAACCAAATTCTATTATAATTTATATCCGAGAGTAAATAACACTTGATGACGTTTATTATCTACACTCTTGATATTAGCAATATTATCGCTTAATGTTGCAGTATCACCTGGCTTTACTTCACCAACGGTGAGAGTATTAAATGGATTGAAATCGCCCTTTGAAACAGCATATTGATAAGCCAAATCCAAGCTTACCTTACCCACATTGTAGCCTACACCCAAGGTAAAACGATTGGTCGCCTTCCAATTGGTATAGTCTGTAGAAGTGGTAAGCACATGTCCGGGCGATGCTACATAATCCATCTTCACCATATTCTTTATACCATTCTTTTGATACATGGGAGATATGAAGTTATAACCTGCACGCAATGCCCAAACTGCAGACGGCTTATACTCAAGTCCGAGTTTCAATGTAGACACGCCTTTCAGCACTTCTTGAATGTTTTGCTTCATGTCTATGTCGCTGCTACTTGTTGTATAACCATAATAATCGTAGCCATCATTCTCCCGAATATCACTCCCGCTATAGTCAGCATACTCGTAAGACGCTCCCAAAGCCAAATAATCGCCTACAGTATGTCCCAAACTCAAGCCAAACTTCCAAGGTGTATAAAACTTGAAGTCGTAAACATCGGTTGTCACTGTTTTAGAACCACTATTATAGGGGCCGGTGGGCGACATCTTGAAGCTAAGCGATGCCTGAGCAGAACTGGTCAAATCATACCAAGTGGGCGTTGTTACCGACACACCCATTCTGAATGGTGAAGTGGCTACAGGACGGAAAATAACTCCAAAGGTCATATCAAAACCTGTACCACTAAGCAGACGCTCGCTCTGCAAACCCAACTTCTCCAATCCTTCGGAATTAGGTATGATATTCTCTGAATACTCGCTATACTTTCTGTATTTTACGTCTTTTATACCAAAAGTCAATCCCCAATAGAAGCGATCGTTTACATTACCGCTCACGCTAAAGTCGTAATTAGAAATATAACCAGACGAATGACGATTGAAAAGATAATCGGTTGCAGGATAAGCCACATAGACATCTTGACCTTGATTATCCTTTTCCAGGTTTACACCACTCTCTAAATACAAGTCGTCCACATAACTATAGGTATAATCCTTGTTACTCTTAAACACTCCGTTTTCTATCTTCTGATAAACAGACTTATTTTGTGAAGATATGTATTGAGAACTTCCATTGACCGTTTCTTTAGAAAACTGATCGGCAACATTCAATAACTCACCTAAGTTCTTACTCTTATGATAATTGAAAGCAAAGTTGATAAATGAACGTTCGTTGTTACGCATAGCATAAACAAAACCCACTTGATCAAAGCTGGCACGAGTTTTCTTGCCCACGTTATCAAAAGTGTTAACACCCGACTGCGACACCAGACCTACACTTCCACTCGCCATGGAGCGTCTAAACAAACCAATACCTGCAGGATTGCTATTGATAGTCGAGATGTCGGCACCCAAAGCGTCAACTGCTCCACCCATACCCACATAGCGAGCCGTACCGTTCAAGTCTTTTTGAAGCAAGGGAGCATTCTCGTATGTCTCTTGTGCTACAGCTGTCTGGGCCGACAAAGCCACCAATGCAGCATAAAAATATTTTGATTTCACCATATCTATTTTTTATGTATATGTTATTGTTTTAAGTGGAAGGAAGTATTCCTACTCCATCAATCGATTCACAATTAACTAAGGTAACAAGGACTTTTGTCCAACTTCCTGCCAACGTCTATCAGTTTATCTACGACCGCCAAAACGACCACCTGATGAAGAACCGCCGGCACTGCCACCACCGCCCATCGAACGAATAGAACCAAAGCTACTGCCACCACTGCCACTTCCCATGCCGGGAGTATAGCTTCGAGTGGGTGTACGCATCGACTCATTAGAGCGAATACCTCCAAAACGATTGTCGTTATAGCCATTATAAGAACGCTGGGATGAACGGGCAGAACGTGTAGACGATGAACGAACACCAGCAAACGTACCACTACCATAGTGACGAACTTCTCCACGACGTGAAGCGATGTCTACACGACGAGGCTGTGTATAAACCACTCGCGGACCATACCAACCATAATGACCATAATAGCCATAATAAGGATAGCCATAACTATAATAAGGCGAACCCCAACCATATCCATAATAAGGATAGCCCCATGAGCTATACCAACCTGAATAATAGCCTCCCCAATAGCCATCATAGAACGGATCGTACCATCCGAAACGCGAATGAGGATAATAACCATAATAGCCAAAAAACCAAGGATCGTAGAAACGACTCATGCGACGACTATAATAATAGTCGGCTTCATCGTCCCAATCATACCTATTCCTTCTTGACGACTTCACGCTACCCACATACGAGCTATCGGGATACAACACATCATCGCCTTCATAGCCTTCAATGGCTCTACCTAAAGAGTCGGTCGGAACATCCTTATAAACACTTCTGAACTTTCCACGACGGTTATATTCATCCACATCCTTATCCAGTCCTCGATAATAGGTCGGTGTTTCAACCTTACCTACTCCCGATTCCACGAGCTTTTCTACCTTCTTGGGAGTATAATACATGTCATCCTGGGCTAACAATGCCACTGGCATCAAGCCTGACAAAGCTAAAAGAAAACCTAATCTTTTCATATTGTAACACCTTTTAATTAATCCTTATTTATTCTGTCATCCATGCAAGTGATAGGCTACCGATGCACTGCAGTATTCATACTGCTGATACAGTTAATTGCCGTACACCCTCTTGCCAACATACATCCGTATACTGATGATTGCAAATGTAGCATGGTTTTATACACAAATATAAGGATTTTCCCTAAACAGACATAGGTTATTCCCTATTTTTTATAATTTTGTTAGTGTTTTTAATGATAGAAAATATATGGAATACAACAAAATAACATTTACATGGACAGGGCAAAATGCCGACAATCCCATGATTGCCGAACTGATTATTGATATGGCTGCTGAAGCCGGATGTGAAGCATTTGAAGAATTGGCCAATAACAAGGGTGTAGTGGCTTTCGCACAAAAAGATCTCTTAGACGAAGTCTGCCTTGAAGAGGGCATACAAAACTTCTTCTTTGAAGATATAACTATTGCTTACAGCATAGAAGAAGCCGAGAACAAGAATTGGAATGAGGTATGGGAAGAACAAGGTTTTGAACCGATTTACATCAACAATCAATGTGTTATTTATGATGCCAAGCACACCGACAAGGAATCGCTAATCTGCGATATTCCCTTAAAAGTGGGCATAGAAACCCAACAAGCCTTTGGCACAGGAACGCACGAAACCACTCAAATGATTGTAGAGCAATTACTCAGTATCAACTGGGGAGAAAAGAAAATACTTGATTGTGGTTGCGGTACGGGCATATTGGGCATCGTAGCAGCAATGTCAGGAGCCAAGAAAGTGATGGCGTACGACATTGACGAATGGAGTACGAGAAACACTTTGCATAACGCTCAACTGAACCTAGTGAGCAATATAGAAGTGAAACAAGGCGACGCAGCGGTATTAGAGAAAATAGATACGACCTTCGATGTGGTCGTTGCAAACATCAATCGCAATATCCTCTTAACCGACATGCCCGCCTTTCGTCGTAAGATGAGTCCTAACTCCGTCCTCATTCTCAGCGGTTTTTACGCTGAAGACATCGAGTTGTTACTTGAAAAAGCCCATACCTTGGGATTAAAAGAACAGCATAGAACCGTATTAAACAATTGGGCTTGCCTTGTGTTGGCATAACATTCGCTGCACCAAGTATTTACCACCAAAGTACCACTTGAAATATTCCATCTTGCAAATAAACTAAACTGATGCGATAAGCGTAAACAAATAGGAGAACCTTGCTGTTGTTCTACTTATCAACACGAAAAAACCGAGTAAGTCAATCACGCGATAACTTACTCGGTTTCTCTGTTATTGGTCACAGTCTTTGCTAAAAGAAAGGCAGCACATCGCTCGATTGGCGGTGCTGAACGATGATTTTATTCATGTTGTACTGTATGGTTACGGTCTTTGCTTCTTCATCTATCACAAACGCATCCATACCCTGCCCCATAGGAATAAAGCCTGGAATGTGGGCGGTTGTATAGGCTTGAGCCGACGCGGTACGCTTGGCCTCAACCTCACTCACAGGGAGTCGAATGCCCAAATCTGTCATTCGGCGACCTTCGGCAAAGAATATTTCCTGACGTAAGAGATATGTCAACTCCAACAAAGCATCTATCCCTGTGGTTTGATTAATCATTTCAGCGGTTACAGATGTACCCGAAATATAAGGGATAGAAATGAAATGAGGTGCCTTACGATTGAGAACGAGTCCACTACGGTAAGAATCTTTGGAAGAGGCGGCCACGCGATAATCGCTCGAGTCGGGATATTTCTTAAATCCTCCATTAAATCTTCCCTCCAACTGGTCGTTGATATTGTATTGTACAGGACGATTATTGACCAAGCGTAACAGCTCACGCATATAACTCCGAGCTTGTTCCTCCTGATTATCGGCCAATGCCGCTTCAATCAAAATCAAATAGTTTTCTTCTGCCTTTCCTACACATATAGGACGTTCTTCATTAGCAGAAAGTTGGAAATATTTAGGGTCAAGAAAGTCTAAACGAGGTAAAGGTTGAAACATAAATTTCCATACCACATCTTGAAGGGCATTTCCCACTGCATTCACTCCATCGAAAGTTACCTGATAAATGAAATCGGGTGAAAGTTCGAGCGACTTCCGGGCTGCTATCACTGCATTCTCCTTGTCGCCTAGACGATGATAGGTGCGGGCTTTCAAGGTGTGAATAAAGGCTTGATTAGCAACATTATCAGAGAGCGATAAAGCCTTATCCAACAAGGGAATAGCTTGCAATAGCTGTTCTTTTGCCACAACAACATCGCCACCTTCCTTCTCGGGTAGTGCCACAAAGTTTTCGCCAGCCAAGATATAACTATAAGCTTTGATCATATAAAGTTGGAACAAATCGGTATTAGTTGTTTTTCTATCGTGTTGCTGTACCACCTCTATTCCATAATCAGCCGACTCACGCAGATTGGCAACAATGCGTTGCATGTCTTCTATATCGGGATCAGTATAGCGAAGTTCGGGTATATCAAAGACCTTATTTTCGCGAGTATAGTTATTAAAATAATTGTCCGAAATCATCTCTGTATACAGACAAAAGCGACCTATACCTTGTGCAAACGAGCGCTTTGTACCATTAACCCAAGTACTCATTGCCTGTGATGAATGCAAGAACGCTTCTTCATCAACATTGGGATTGACCGTATCAGAAGGGGCAATCAAGCCACACGATGCCATCATTCCCGACAAAAGAATTGAAAATATGCTATTTGAATGTTTCATTATACACTTGTTTTAAAAGTCGAATTTCACAGAAAAGATATACTGGCGAGGTGCAGAAAAGGTGGAATAGTTAAGTCCGCCCACTGCCACAGCTCCCTGCGATTTAGCTCCAGGCAATACTGCCTCCGGATCGACACGCGATGCGGTGAAACTAAAAGGATTGTTAATGTTCACTCCCAAATGAATATTTTGGATAAAAGAAGCTTTCCAACGAGGGCGGAAAGCATAACTCAAAGCAATGGTTCGCACCTTGAGAAAGTCGGCTTTCTCCACAAAATAATTCGTAAAGCTCAACCACTCTTTCTTCTGATTCAAACCTTCCAATGCCTTGGCTGGCACATACTCACTCGCCAGACCTTTCAACAAACGAAACTGGGCATCGAAAGAATGTACATAACTGCCGGTTTGATAATCTGCCAAGACATACAACTGCCATGCTTTATAATTAACATCCAACGACATATTGCCATACATCGTGGGCGTGGTTCGTCCCAAATCTTGCAAAGGCAACACTTCTTTGAAAGTGCCATCAGCATTCAACACGGCTTTGTTACCACGCAGATAACCCACGGTCTTACCCTCTTCCACCATGTTTTGAATGGTAGAAGGATTAAAACCACCGATGCTGAAAGGTTGCGTTCCACCTGTACTAATCACACGGTTACTGTTGGTATTCAAAGAAAGGTGATAAGCCAGCGACCAGTCTCTGTTGCGTAAGAGATTGAGATCGAGCGACCATTCAAGTCCAGAATTACTAATTTCGCCAATATTAGCCAAATAAGTGGAGGTTTGTCCTGATGATGGTAGTGTGGGTACATTAAACAATGCCCCCTTGGTTCGTGTGTAATAATAGGTCATGCCCAATGTTATCTTATCGTTCAAAAACGAAGCATTGAAACCAATCTCATACGAATGTTTCTTTTCCGGACCGAGATTAGGATTGCCATACTTACCGAAAATGGCAGCTTGCTGACTTTGGAAAGGTGTCATAGCAATGGTTCTCTGATACTCAAAGGCAGGAGGATAACTACCGGCCACACCATAATTGGCAAACAAGCGTGCCATAGGGATAATGCCCCGATCTTTTAATGACTGCATAAAGGGTTCTTCTGTCAGCATATAAGACAAGCCCACCTTGGGATAAAACTGCCATCCCACATTATCACCAAATGCCGTATTATAGTCGACACGCATTCCCAAATCCAGATAGTAACGATTTTTCAAGCCAAAATTATTTTGAAAATAGAAACCATAATTGTGCAGATAGTTCATCCACTCGTCGGCTTGCACCTTACCGGCTCCACTCATCACCATCGCTCCATCAC
>JALEWR010000155.1 GCA_022783515.1 Prevotella sp. | reverse complement strand
GATTACTTTGCAGAAGATGCTAAGATGTTGGGTTTCCTGATGGAAAAAGAAGTAACAGCTATCGACAACGTATTGAAGAATGCCCAACATCCTTTCACTGCTATTATCGGTGGTTCAAAGGTTAGCTCAAAGTTGGGCGTTATTAAGAACCTTCTTGATAAGGTAGACAACTTGATTATCGGTGGCGGTATGGGATATACCTTTATCAAAGCACAAGGCGGACAAATCGGTAACTCATTGCACGAAGACGATTTGATGCCAGAAGCATTGAACGTTATGGCTGCTGCGAAAGAAAAAGGTGTGAACCTCAGCTTGTCTGTAGCAACTGTTATTGCAGACGATTTCAGCAACGATGCTAACCGTAAAGTTGTGCCTATCAACGAAATTCCCGACGGATGGGAAGGTATGGACGCGTCAGAAGAATCGTTGGAAAACTGGAAAAAGATCATCCTCAACTCTAAAACTATTCTTTGGAATGGCCCTGTTGGCGTATTTGAATTTGAAAACTTTGCTCACGGAACTGGCGAAATTGCCAAGTATGTGGCAGAAGCTACACAAAACAATGGTGCTTACTCACTTGTAGGTGGTGGCGACTCTGTTGCAGCTGTTAATAAATTCGGTCTTGCTGATAAGGTATCTTACGTTTCTACCGGTGGTGGTGCTATGCTTGAAGCTATCGAAGGTAAGGTATTACCCGGTGTTGCAGCAATCAAAGGCGAATAAGCTTGTACAATTAAACAACCCTATATGATGTCGGCAAGGTCAATAGAACACTATTGTACCTTGCCGATATTTGTTTTAAAAACGGCAGAAAAGCAACTGATTATCTATGATGAGGTTGTGTTTCTATCTTCTCCCCCTCATTCTCAAAACAATGAAGCAGATTCTCTTTCTCCTTTTCTTGTTGATTTCTTGTGGGCTTACCCATCGAGGATATGCTCAAAGAAATAAGGTATATAGCGATAACATCAAAACCCTTAAGGTGGTAGCCGGTGATAATTGGTTGGCTATGCCTGTCATAAGACTAAATGACAACATCCCCATCCATATTTCATTTGACGATTTGACGCATGAATATCAGCGATATGCCTATAAAATAGAGCATTGTGATGCTGATTGGAAGGTCTCTGAAGGGTTGTTTGCGAGTGATTATATTGAAGGTTTCGAGCATGGTAATCTATTGGAAGATTTCACGCAATCGTTCAATACCAACACGCTATATACACATTATCATCTTGAAATTCCTAACGAAAGATGTCGTATTAAGATGAGTGGCAACTATCGTGTAACCCTCTATGACGAAAACAACAGTCAAGAAATAGCCCAATGCCACTTTATGGTCTACGAGCCGCTCATGGGTGTTTCTCTATCCATTACATCCAATACCGACAAAGAAATCAACGGTCGACTGCAACAAGTGGATATGACTCTCAACTACGGAGCAGAACGAGTAACCGACCCCACATCGCAACTACAAATTCGTATTTTACAAAATGGCAGATGGCATTCGATGGTGAATAATCCAAAACCACAAATAATCATGAACAACGGATTACAGTGGCCCCATAACAGCCATCTGATATTTGCAGCAGGCAATGAATATCATAAGTTTGAAACCTTGGACGTGAATCATGCTACGATGGGAATTGAACACATGATTTGGGATGGTTCGATGTATCAAGCCCATTTATGGCTCAATGAACCTAGATACAACTATATTTACGATGAAGATGCCAATGGTGCTTTCTATATCAGAAATGGAAATGACATGGAAAATGACAGGATGTCGGATTATGTCAATGTGCATTTCTCATTGAAGTGTCCGAAGGTTACCGGTGAGATATATCTCAATGGAACATGGACAAACGACCGGTTAGATGAACAATATAGAATGGTGTATAATGAGCAGAAAGGACTCTATCAAGGGCAGATTTTGCTAAAACAAGGCTATTATTCGTATCAGTATGTATTACAACAGCCTAACGGAATCGTTACCTATCTTCCATCCGAGGGTTCTTTTTATCAAACAGAAAATACTTATCAAGCTTTTGTTTATTATAGAAAACCAGGTGAAAGAACCGATAGGTTGGTGGCATATCAAGAGTATCTGAATAGATAACTCCAAAACTTACCAACAAAAAGAATCTCAAACACTCACAAAAAATATATCCAAGAAAACTTCTAACGAGTTTTCTTGGATATTGCTATATGTAAGGAGTATGCAAAAGAGAAACTCTTTTACATCCCCCCTATTCTATGTTCACTCATCAACATTCTCCATTTCAGCAGCATGCTTTTCAATCAAAGCAGTCTGTATGTCATTAGGAGTAAGTTCGTAACTTGCAAACTTAGTGATAAACGATGCACGTCCGCCAGTGATAGAACTCAATGAGATAGAGTAATTAGAAAGTTCTTTCAAAGGAATCTTAGCCATCAGTTTTTGGTATCCGGCCTCCGATTCCATACCCATAATCATAGCTCTACGACCTTGCAAATCGCTCATTACATCGCCTAAAAAGTCGTCGGGAACATACACTTCCAAATCGTAGATAGGTTCCAAAATCTTTGGACCGGCCTCCTTAAACGCGGCAGAGAAAGCATGACGAGCAGCTAACATGAACGACAATTCATTAGAATCTACCGGGTGCATCTTACCATCATATACGGTAACGCGGACATCTCGTGCATAACTACCTGTTAGCGGACCATGCTCAATACAATCGGTTATACCCTTTAAGATTGCTGGCATAAAGCGAGTATCGATTGCACCACCAACCACAGAGTTAATGAAAATAAGCTTACCGCCCCAATCTAAGTCAATCTCTTCACGTCCCTTGACGTTCAGTTTAAACTCTTGACCATTCAATTTATAGGTTGTTGGCTCCGGCATACCTTCTGCATAAGGCTCAACAATGAGGTGTACCTCACCAAATTGACCGGCTCCTCCACTCTGTTTCTTATGTCTATATTCGGCACGAGCAGTCTTTGTGATGGTCTCTCTATAAGGAATACGAGGATCACCAAACTTGATTTGAATTTTCTCGTTATTCTCTAAACGCCATTTTAAGGTACGCAAGTGGAATTCTCCCTGACCGTGAACAATCGTCTGTCTTAGCTCTTTGCTCTGCTCAACAACCCAAGTGGGGTCTTCTTGACGCATCTTCAGCATGGCAGCCATGAGTTTTTCGGTGTCTTGCGAGTTAACGGCTTTGATAGAGCGAGAATACTTAGAATTAGGATATTTGATAAAGTCGAAACGATTTTCGCAATCCTTACCGTTCAAGGTATTGCCAGTCTTAACATCTTTCAGCTTAACTGTACAACCGATATCACCTGCATTCAATTGATCCACTGCAATACGATTGGCACCGGCACAAGCATACAGCTGGCCGATACGTTCTTTTGAACCGCGATCGGCATTTACCAAATCGTCGCCCACCTTGATACTTCCACTCATCACCTTGAAGTAAGACACCTCGCCAATATGTGGTTCCATACCTGTTTTAAAGAAATAAACAGAAGTGGGAGCTGATGTTTCCGGTGTTACTTCTTCACCGCGTGTATTATGTAGTTTAGGCATCTCGTTAACAAAAGGAACGACATTGCCTAAGAATTCCATCAAGCGACGCACACCCATATCCTTACCTGCACAAACACAGAATACGGGGAAAATGCTTCTTGTTACCAAACCTTTACGGATACCTTCACGCATTTCATCTTCGGTCAAGGTTTCGCTTTCAAAGAATTTTTCCATCAGAGCTTCATCGTTTTCAGCAGCCGCTTCCACCAAACGCTTGTGCAACTCCATGGCTTTTTCCATTTCTTCGTCCGGAATATCTTCAATTTTTGGGGTTCCGCCTGCTTCATCCCATGAATACTTCTTCATAAGAAGTACATCAATCAATGCATTAAAGTTGGGACCGGTAGCAATGGGATATTGTACAAGAACACACTTATCACCATAAATATCAGTCATGCTTCCCACCAAATTGTCAAAATCGCATTTGTCAGAATCCAACTGATTAATTAAAAAGATAACAGGCTTCTTCAGTTTCTCTGTATATCTAAATACATTCTGGGTTCCTACTTCAGGGCCATACTGCCCATTAATCAAAATCACCGCTTCATCTGTTACATTCAAAGCTGTAATTGTTCCGCCTACGAAATCGTCAGAACCAGGACAATCGATGATATTGAGCTTTTTGTTGTTCCACTCAACATGGAATACGGTTGGGAAGACCGAATAGCCATATTCCTGTTCTACCGGGAAATAATCGCTCACCGTATTTTTGGCTTCTACCGTACCGCGGCGTTTGATTATACCACTACCAAAAAGCATTGACTCGGCAAGAGTGGTCTTGCCGGAACCCGCACTGCCAATAAGGGCAATGTTTTTAATTTCATTAGTTTGATAAACTCGCATATCAATAAGATTTAAAGTGTTAGTAATACTTCGAGTTGTTGTCAATAAGGCATAGCCTTTAAACGTCGCCTAAGATAAAAAGAATTAACTATTCAACCAAACATTTTGCCAAAATAGTCAGTTTTTTAAAACATATTAGTATTTTTGTAATCAAAAAATCGAATGGCAGGTATCTACATACATATTCCTTTTTGTGCAAGCAGATGCATCTATTGTGATTTCTATTCCACAACGACAGTTTCCTTACAAGACCAATATACAGAGGCTTTGTGTAAGGAAATGGAATTAAGGAAACATTATTTGTCGGACTTGCAGGCTGATTTGCAAGACCCCACTGTTATCGATACGCTCTATTTTGGGGGTGGAACGCCCTCCCAATTGAGTGCAGACAACTTCCGCAAAATATTCCAATCGCTCCAACAGAAAATCTTTTCTCACCCCCACTATCGCTTATCTCCGCACCCCGAAATAACCGTGGAATGCAATCCCGATGATATAACCAGCGAACTACTGCATACTCTAAAATCGCTATCGGTCAATCGCATTAGTATGGGGGTGCAGACTTTCTCTGATGAGCGTTTAAAGTTTTTACGCAGAAGGCATACCTCGCAAGAGGTATATCACGCCATCGACTTGATACACCAACATGAAATCGACAATATCAGCATCGACCTCATCTTCGGTTTTCCCAAACAAACACTTGCCGAATGGGAAGAAGACCTGCAACAAGCCATCAACTTAGACGTGCAACATATATCGGCCTATAGTTTGATGTATGAAGAGGGAACACCTTTATATAAGATGTTAACCACCAATAAGGTGGAAGAAATTGACGAGAAACTCAGTTTGGCGATGTTTAATACCTTGATAGACACGATGGTTAACAACGGATTTGAGCATTACGAAATCAGTAATTTTGCCAAGCCCAACCACCGCTCTCAGCACAACAGCAGCTACTGGAAGAATACACCTTACTTAGGTTTAGGCGTGGCAGCCCATTCTTATAATCTCTCATCACGTCAATGGAATGTTTCCCATATCAAAAAATATATCCAATCATTGTCGAACAATGAAGTTCCCGCAGAGATTGAACCATTGGATGATACGACACGATACAACGACCTGATTGCAACCGCTTTAAGAACAAAAGAAGGTATCTGCTTAGACAGATTGGATACCATCAATAAGGAGTTTTTATTGAAACAAGCTCAAAAACATTTGGAGCAACAAACACTAATGATTAATAATGGTTGCTTATCGCTGACAAGAGAGGGTATTTTTATCAGCGACTCTATCATGGCTGATTTAATCAAAGTGTAGTAGAGAAAGCGAAATTACCATCTAACAATGTATAACCACACCAGTTTTTATATATAACAATTATGCCCATCATCCACATCACCGATTTGTCGCACCCCCATCTTGAGTTATACAGCACACTCACCGAAGCCCAATTACGCAACAAATTGGAACCAGAAAAAGGTATCTTTATAGCTGAAAGTCCAAAAGTCATCAATGTGGCGTTGACCCAAGGCTATCAGCCTATTTCACTGTTATGCGAAGAGAAACACATTATGGGCGACGCCGCTGATATCATAAAACACCATCCTGATATTCCCATATATACCGGTAGTCGAGACCTTTTGGCTTCACTTACCGGCTATACCCTAACTAGGGGCGTACTTTGTGCCATGCACCGCCCTCGACTGTTATCGGCAGAGGCAATATGCAAGGATGCTCAACGCGTGGTTGTGATTGATGGCGTGGTAGATACAACTAATATCGGAGCTATCTTTCGCTCGGCTGCTGCATTGGGTATTGACGCCGTATTACTAACCAAAAGTTCCTGTGACCCACTCAACCGACGGGCTATCAGAGTGTCGATGGGTTCGGTTTTTCTCGTTCCATGGACATGGATTGAAGATATAAGCAAACTGCAAACGCTCGGTTTTAAAACCGTGGCTATGGCTCTCACCAACACCTCCATTGCCATCGACGACCCAAAGCTGAACAAAGAGGAAAAACTAGCCATCATTATGGGTACAGAGGGCGATGGCTTGTCGGCAGAAACCATAGCTAAGGCTGATTATACCACCATCATTCCCATGCACCACGAGGTCGATTCGCTCAATGTTGCTGCAGCTGCAGCCGTGGCTTTTTGGCAATTACGAGTGAAAAAGTAACCAAGAGATTGTTGAAGAAAATGATAATAGACGACGGCACACGACATTTACTCATTGCATATGCAGAGAAATACGAGCAAAAAAGTTTTATCGAAACCGATCCCGTTTCCTTTGTTCATCGTGTCAAAGGCGAGAGAAATCAGGAAGTGATGGGATTTATTGCTTCGTGGTTAAGCTATGGCAGTAGAAAGCAGTTTATGCCTAAGATTAACCGGTTGATTGATTGGTCGAAGGGGGAAATATACCAATGGGTGAAGAGTGGAGAGTTTAAATCTGTCATACCGGCTAATGACGATTGTTTTTATCGACTCTATAACAACAGAATGATACATAACCATCTATATGCGTTGCAACAATTACTGATAGAACATCATTCGTTGAAAAACTTCATAGCCCAACATGCTCACGATGGTTTGAGTGCTGTGCAAGCCTTATGCCAATACTATGCCAGCCACAAATGTGAGGGAATTATACCTAAAACATCATCTTCTGCCAGCAAGAGGCTATGCATGTATTTGCGATGGATGGTGAGAGAAAATTCACCAGTCGACTTAGGTATATGGAAAGATATTATTCCCGCCCATTCGCTCATTATGCCCTTAGACACGCATGTTATTAAGATGGCTAATCAGTTGGGGTTAATCACCAGTAAGACACAAACCATGAAAATGGCTCTCCACTTAACGGCAATCATGAAAGAAGTTTTTCCCAACGACCCTTTAAAAGGCGATTTTGCCCTTTATGGCCATTCGGTGGCCCAAATGGATGAACACTCCATCCCATCCACTTCTGATAAAGGACAATGAAAGAATTGACAGGTCAAGCACTCATTGACTGATATAATAAACCCGAAAAGGCATTAATTGAAGATTATTCTACTTGTTCTATCTCATCAAATAAGCCTATTTCACTCTGCAAGTCAGTCTGAATTGTTGTACGATTTAGTCTAAATTGCACAGCAGTCCAGCCTAAATTGCAGTGCCAATAATATGCCATAAGCAGGCTAATCGATAAATATTATATGTTTGTTGAGCAGATATTATCTTGTTGCAAGTGGTTTCAGATTTATGCTACAATCACAAATCCACCACTGTAATACCTGCACCGCCAAACTGCACATGCTCGTCTTGATAAGACGTTACATTGGGAACGGTGGAGAGATATTGGCGTATGAGTTGTCGCAAGATACCATTACCCTTACCGTGGAGAATACGCACTCTGGAAACACCCACCAGGATTGCATCATCAACAAAATGGAGTACGGCATTGAGAGCTTCATCTCCTCGCATTCCTCGCACATCAAGGTCTTGCTTAAAGTTACTCTTTCTGTTATCAATGGTTTGTCGAGTTTCTCTGCTAACAGGATATTGTTGCAGGCTTTCGGTTCTATTTCTCTCTGCTTTTTCCAACTTCTTGAGATTCATTCTCGAACGCAAACCGCCAAAAACAACCATTGCCATACCTGTAGAATCAATGCTTTCGACCGTTCCAACCGAAGTTAAACCCTTCATTCTTACAAGGTCGCCTACAGTGATAACCGATGAAATTTCTTTTTGAGCCACAGCTTCGCGAATCTTTTGAGCCGCTTGTTTCTCCTTCTCTTGCTTTTCCTGCTTACGCTTCTCGTGGCGTTCCTTTCGGCTCTTTATCTGTTCAATCTTACGCAACAAGGATTCGTTGTCTTTCTCATCATCGACGGCAGCAACCGTTTCCTTAAAGGTTGTGAGTTCATCTCTCACCCTTTTGGTACGTTCTTTTTCGGCTTGTGCCTCCTTTATCTCTTTAATGGTATTCTCTATCCTTCTATTGCTTTCCTTGAGCAGTGCCTCTGCCTCTTCTTTAGCTTTGCGAATGATGTCTTTACGCGTCTTTCTCAGCTCTTCAATTTCCGCTTCATACTTGTCGATAACTGCCAGCATATCTTTCTCTTTCTTATGAATATTCTGACGCTTATTCTCCCAATAACGCTTATCGCGAACAATATCTTGGAGATATTTATCGCTATGAATATAGTCTTCGCCCACAATCTGAGATGCTTCTTCTATCACTTGCTCGGGCAAGCCTATTTTTCGGGCAATCTCTATGGCAAACGAACTTCCGGGCTGACCTATCGACAATTGAAACAAGGCTTTCATTCCTTGTCGATCGTAAAGCATCGCCCCATTCGCCACATGTTCGTGCGAATCGGCAAAATGCTTTAAGTTTTGGTAGTGGGTGGTGATAACTCCCAATACTTCTTTATAGCAAAACTGCTTCAATATCGCCTCGGCAATGGCTCCACCAATTTGCGGTTCTGTTCCCGAACCAAACTCGTCGATTAGGATGAGTGAACCTCGCCCTGCCCTCTTCATCATATTCTTCATGTTGAGAAGATGCGAAGAATAGGTACTTAAATCATTTTCAATACTTTGTTCGTCGCCAATATCAATCATGATATCTTCAAAAACACCCACTTGCGAAGTTTCATACACAGGTATAGAGAGTCCGCATTGCAGCATATATTGCAACAAAGCAACTGTTTTAAGACAAACCGATTTACCACCGGCATTGGGGCCTGAAATAATAAGTATTCGTTTGTCACTGTCTAACTTTATATCCAGTGGGACAACACGTTTGTCTTGTTTTGATAAAGCAATTTGAAGTAATGGGTGAATAGCTTGTATCCAATCAATATGAGGGCGGTTAAGAACAATAGGTTCTATACCACTAATCGATTCGGCAAATGATGATTTGGCACGAATAAAGTCGATATCTGCCAATAGTCGGTAAGAGTCGAGCATCTCATATACATAAGGACGTACTTCCTTAGAAAACTCCGACAAGATTCTAATGATTTCTCTTCGCTCTTCAGCTTCTAATTCCCTAATCTTATTATTAGCTTCCACAGCTTCTGTAGGTTCCACAAAAACAGTTTTACCGGAAGCCGATTCGTCATGAATAATACCCGAAATTTTACGTTTAAAACCCGGTTGGATAGGGATAACAAGACGTCCATCGCGTATTGTTGGTGTAACATCTTTGTCTACAAAACCCTCTTGTTGGGCATTTCGTAAGATATGATGCAGGATTTTAGATACACTCCCCTCGGTAATTGACAGTTCTCGGCGTATCTGAAACAATTTGGGAGAAGCGTTATCCTTGATATGTCCGTACTTATCCACCAACTGTTGGATTCTCTTGACAATATCGGGGAATACTGTTATTCCATCAGTTAACTCGCGAAGAGTGGGAAACAAATACTTTACAGAACTATTGTCATCTGTACTTTCTTCATCCCCTACTGTCTTATTAAGATAAGTAACAATCTTGCATATCGTATCTAAGGAACGACATAAATCAAATAATTCGTCTTCCTCAAAATGCGTCCCTTCAATCTTGATGCGGTTTAATGGAATCCTTAAATCAAAAAAATAAAGCAAAGGAAATTCTTCGTCCAAATAACTTAAACTGCGAAATTCCGCCACTTCTTTCAACTGGCGATTAATGATTGCAGCTTCACAGCTCATCGACATGTCAGACACACGCTCCTTGCCTAAGGCAGATAAGCATTTAGCATACAATAGGTTTCTTACTTCTTGAAAACCAATCTTCTGCTCAAAACTCTTCGGATAAATCATAATGCAAAGATAATAAGAAGTTGACGACCAAGCAATATTTTACACATCGTAATGAAGACAGCCTAAAAATAAGCATTTAAAAAGAGGTTGACGCAGGATGCAGCCAACCTCTACAATGATTTTGCAAATATCAAAATCAAAAAATAATACACAAAAATAACCTTTATTGTTGATAAATACAAGTGTTTTGTTCAAATAAGTTGTTTTTTAACATTCACAAATGCAAGTTTTATCTTCAACTTTAAAGCCAAACAGTTTACTTCTCATCAACGTTTCAAGTTATCAAAGCTATTCTTTCACAGCTTCAGCTTTTACCTTTTTTCTCGGTTTAGCTTTGTTATCCGCTGCTTCAATCTTCTCAATCTTATTCTGCAAACGCAAAATTTCTTTTTCTTTCTTAGAAATCTCGTCTCCTTGGTTCTTGATGGTTGTCAGCAAACCATTCAATTCTTCATTATCTATATCGTCAGGATATAAGCTATTGACTCTGTTGAGGAAGTCGCCAAGGATATTCATATAATTGGTGAACGCATCAAACGCAGAATCGTAAATACCTCTGCTCCAAGCCACTCCTGTTCTCTTGGTAGACATATATCTAAAGTTATTAGAGGCCTGCAGATAATCCCAATCTTGATTGATGCGTACATCATTGGCTATTCTTACACGGTCTGCCACACTATAGAGTTTGTGGAAAGCCTCGCGTTGCATAGGATTACCCAACCAACTGCTAACATCTCGCTCTTCATCTACCCATGACAACACATCGGGAACATTCAATTCGCCCACACTCTTAAACTTGGCAATCACTTCAGAAGGTGTTGCAAAGCCTATACCTGCTGCTTTTGCACAATGTGGAAGTGCCTTGAGGAAGTCGAGAATATTGCTAGACAAAGGCTGAGCCATACCCAAAGCTGACAGTTCCATGAAGATATTAATCACCTCTTCTTCCTTTGGTAATGCTTCAATCTTAGCAATATACTGATCGGCAAAGAGTGGATACTCGCTCCATTGGCTATTACCAAAACGCAAAGAAATATCATCGCTCAAGCGAATATCACGCAACAAGAGTTTCATGTTGGGTGCCATGGGATTATGATATACATAATGGGGCGATTTCCAACCTAAAACATGCTTAGCTCCTTCGGTAAGCATTGCTTTGAAACCCATTTGCGACGCCTTGAAACCGATATCATCGCTATAAATCAAAGATGAATTGCGGAGTACTTGGGGTGTAACTCCAAAGTACTCTTTAATCTTAAGACTCTGCCTTCTAACTTCTTGTGCAAAACTCTCTTCATTAATAAGCGAAGACAAGCCATGTGAATAAGGTTCCGCTAAAAATTCTACACTGCCAGTTGCAGACAACTCTTGTAACTTGTCAATAACTTGTGGTGCATATACCTCCAACTGTTCAAGACAAACACCAGAAATAGAGAATGCCACCTTTAAGTAGTCGCCATGTACCTGTATCATCTCTTGTAATGCCGTCAATGCCGGCATATACGACTGGTTGGTTACCTCTGTTATACATCTTTCTGTTTCATAATCATCATAATAATAATGATCGGTACCTATATCAAAAAAACGATAACGCTTTAAATGTATGGGTTGATGTATTTCAAAATACAAACATATTGTTTTCATTGCTTTGCTATTTTTGTGTAGGTTATAACATATGATTGATGGTTCTATCGTAGAGTGTTCTTATCCATAAGCCCACTTTCTCCCAGGTAATTTGGTTAACTTCTTCCAAGCCTTCTCTTTGTAAATACTCAAAGAGACTGGCGTTATGGCAAATAGAATAGATAGCATCTGCCATAGCATGAATATCCCAATAGTCCACCTTAATGCAATTCGTCAATATCTCGGCACATCCGCTCTGTTTGGATATAATGGTTGGTGTTCCGCATTGCATCGCCTCAAGTGGCGAGATTCCAAAGGGTTCACTCACCGAAGGCATGACATAAACATCCGAATTCTTCAAACACTCGTACACTTCTTTTCCTTTCATAAATCCAGGGAAATGAAAACGGTCGGCAATGCCTCGTTCGGCTGCAAGATAAATCATTTGATTCATCATATCACCCGATCCTGCCATACAAAATCTTACATTGCGAG
This sequence comes from Prevotella sp., assembly GCA_022783515.1. Classification (GTDB taxonomy): domain Bacteria; phylum Bacteroidota; class Bacteroidia; order Bacteroidales; family Bacteroidaceae; genus Prevotella. The sequence goes on along the minus strand of JALEWR010000155.1, from coordinate 3,700 downwards.
TGCGATGCAACACCATTGCAGCTGCTTCTACAAAATATTCCGGGCCTTTCTGCATGGTAAGACGTCCCAAAAAGGTTACAATCTTTTCTTTTCCTTCATGATTAGGACGAGGTATATCTTGCAATTCTTGTCGCAATGGATATACAGCATTGTGTACAGTAAAACATTTTTTAGGGTCTTGGTGATATTGGTGAATGACAGTTTGTCGTGTAAGTTCTGATACACACATGATGCAATCGGCATTATCCATTCCATCTTTTTCAATGGCATACACCGTGGGATTAACCTTACCCCGAGAACGATCGAAATCAGTTGCATGCACATGAATACATAGTGGTTTACCTGAAACTTGCTTTGCATGCAAACCTGCAGGATAAGTCAACCAATCGTGTGCATGGATAATATCATATTCTTGCTGACGAGCGACCACCCCTGCTACAATCGAGTAGTTATTTATCTCTTCATGCAAATTATCGGGATAACGTCCAGAAAACTCAACACAGCCAAGCTCATCTAAATGAAGATAATTGAAATCTGCATAGATATGATTGCGAAGTTGGTAATACCATTCGGGCGACATGACGTTGCCTAATCTCTCTTTCACATAATCATAATGCATATCTCGCCATGCCACAGGTACACGATTCATTGCAACTATATTAGCTGACGTTCTATCTTCATCTCCCCAAGGTTTAGGTAAACAAAAGGTAATTTCCATATCACCTTGTGCATGCAAGCCTTCCGTTATACCATAACTTGCCGTACCTAATCCACCCAAGATATGTGGAGGGTATTCCCATCCGAACATTAATACTTTCATCTTACTCCCCTCCTATTGGTATGAATATTTTTCTAATAGTTCCAATGTTCTCAATATCTCTGCCACATTCATTGCAAATGAGATTGCCCCTCGACCATGGAATGGTGGATTACCATCGAACAGTTCAGGGATAGTTCCTAAACAATGGTAATTCATTTCATCTTCATATCCCACCATCTGGCGTTCAATAAAACTTAGTCGAGTACGTTTATACATCCTCAAGCAAGCCTCCATATAGAAGCCGCCCAACCATGGCCAAGCAGTTCCTTGATGGTAAGCAAAATCCCGTTGGGTCTGTTCACCTACATACATAGGATTATAACCACCACTCTTAGGAGACAAAGTTCTTAAGCCTTTAGGGGTAAGTAATTCACGAGTACAGATATCCAAAACAGATTTACGCTGATGTTGTTCCAGAGGAGAATAATCCAAGGCCACTGCGAAAATCATATTAGGACGAACACTCCAATCTTTATTTAAATGGGTATCTACATAATCGAAAAGATAACCATGCTCATTATAAAAAGTGGAAATAAAACTATGCTTACATTGATCTGCCATTTTTTCCATGCCTTGAGCTTCATTCTCGCGACTCTTTGCTGTCAATATGGTTGCCGCAAACTTTAGTGCATTGTACCAAAGAGCATTAAACTCAACGATATATCCAGTACGAGGAACAACGGGCAAACCGTTAACTGTTGAATTCATCCAAGTAACGGCGTGTTTGCGTCCTTCGGTTTTCAGCAATCCGTTAGAATCCAGTTCCAGATTAGGATGTTTGCCGGCAATAATATAATTAAGGATATCTATCACTAAGTTACCATACAAATCAGTACACCTTTCCATACCCTCTTCCTTGCCATACTGTTGCATTGCCCATATTGCCCACAACAAAACGTCGGGTTGGTCAATCTCATATATCTTAACCGTTAATGGCTTACCTGCCATCAACTCACGCAAACCTTTCTCTGCGGTCTGCATCACACGTTCAAAATACTCTTTTTCTTCAATAGACAGAGTCAAACCAGGCAGAGCAATAAACATGTCTCTTGCTCTACATTTAAACCAGGGATAGCCGGCAAGAACATAGTTTTCTCCATCATTCTCTTGCACATGAAACTGATGAGCAGCATTAACCAAACAATGAAAAAAATTATCGCGAGGACTTCTTTCCTGTACTTCTTCTTCAAAAAGGCGATTCATTTCTCTTGTATTAAACTTCTTGGTAGAAGCCGAGAATACAATACTTTCACCTTTCTTTATATCCATCTCAAAATAACCAGGCACATACAAGTCTTCGTCTGATGCATATCCACGCTCCTGCTCCTTGGTATATTCGAGTCCATGATACCAATGAGGGTCAAAGACAAATTCATTTTTCTTACTAAACTGCATGTACAAATCAGGATATCCCTTATACATACAAGTCTTTATGCCATTAGTAATAGGATGATAATCGCGTGAAGCTACTGAATTTTCATGTGTAAATGCTCTAACACTGCGAAAGGCCAGGAAAGGTTTAAAACGCAAGGTCGTAGGCGAATGAGCATCTTCCAATGTATATCGAATCAATATACGATCTTCAAAATGCTCAAAAACAACTTCTTTCTTTAACACCACTCCACCAACTTTATAGATAGTTGTCGGTACCTTATCGCAATTAAACTCTCGTATATATTTATGACCATTGGGACTATACACACCTCCTTGATAGCGATGAACGCCCAAATTAAATTCTGCTCCATGCTGTATTACAGAAACATCAAGCGACGAGAGTAGTACATGGTTTTCATCGTCCAGTTCAGGAACTGGAACTACTAGTAATCCATGGTACTTTCGGGTATTGCAATCCAAGATTGAAGAACTTGCATAGGCACGCGACCGATTGGTACGCAACACCTCCTTGCGAGAAACCTCATCCAAATTTGCCATAACACTTTTTTCAAAAAAAATATAACTCATATTGCTCGATTAAGGTTTATCTTTATTATTAGGATTGTTATGATTATAATTTTCTTTCCCAAAGTTACAAAATATAATTTTACTAACAAATAGTTACATCAAATAATTATTCTTGGATGTAATACACTCATTTTTGTACCAATATAATCTACTATCCTTTTATTCTATAGAAATTCGACTTTGTATCTCCATAGAAGATAAAAGTATAAAAAAAACTTATTTCTTTCATTATTTATACATTATTAAAACAAAAAAAATGTAATTTTGTATAGCGGTCAAGCAAAAAGTTTTTTACTTCAATCAATTAATACCTGGCATGGCTACAGAATTTAAGATATCTAAAAGCGAAATCGTTAATACAATCGCAACCTTGTGGACTCCCCTACAAGATGAAGAAAAACAATTATTGCTAACTCATCTTGAAATCAAAAAGTTAAGAAAGAATGATTTTGCTTATAAGATAGGTCAAGAGGCAAGAACCATAACTTGTTTAATAAAGGGTAAATTGAAAATTTTTAAGGCGAGTGCTAATGGGAAAGACCAAATTATCAGGGTAGTCAAGCCTATTGATTTTTTAGGCTATCGGGCATTTTTTGCTGATGAAGACTATACTACCTCTGCCATTGCTATAGAATCATCGGTCATCGCAACAATCCCTTTGACAATCATCGTAGAATTGATGCATGCCAATCCTCATGTGGCATTGTTTTTCCTCAAACATCTTTCAACCGTTTTGGGGGTTGCCGACCAACGTCTTGTCAATTTATCCCAAAAACATGTAAGAGGTAGATTGGCTGATACACTACTCTTTTTGCAAGATACTTACGGATATGAAGAAGACAACCAAACCTTAAATGTTTATCTGAGTAGGAAGGAGTTAGCAAGTTTGTCCAATATGACAACAAGTAACGCCATCAG
>JALEWR010000135.1 GCA_022783515.1 Prevotella sp. | reverse complement strand
TCTTTGCCTTTGAAGACAGCCATCAGGCGTTGAAAGGCGATAAAAGCACATCACGCAACTTTTTGTCTCTACACGGCAATTGGAATTTTCATTGGGTGGAAAATGCCGATGAGCGACCTACCGACTTCTTTCAACCCAACTTTGACGACAGGGGATGGAAGCAAATGCCCATTCCCGGCAACTGGGAGTTGAACGGATATGGCGACCCTGTATATGTAAACGTGGGCTTTCCATGGCGTGGACATTTCAAAGACAATCCGCCACAAGTGCCTGTCAAGGATAATCATGTGGGTTCTTATCGTCGCCATATCGATATTCCCGCCCACTGGGACGGTCAACAAGTGATTGCCCACTTTGGTTCGGTCACGTCTAATCTCTACCTTTGGGTGAACGGAAAGTTTGTGGGGTATGCCGAAGACAGTAAGTCGGCGATGGAGTTCGACATCACTCCCTATCTGCAAAAAGGGCGTAACCTCATTGCCTTCCAAACCTTCCGCTGGTGCGATGGCACTTATTGCGAAGACCAAGACTTTTGGCGTCTGTCGGGCGTTGCACGCGAAACATACCTTTATGCACGCCCCAAGAAAGGACATATCCGCAATATTCGCATCACACCCGACTTGGTGAACAATTACACCGACGGACTTCTCAAGGTGCAAGTGAATACTGCCGGTGCATCATCGCTCAACCTTCGCTTGCTCGATGGCACAGGAAGAGCAGTTGTCGACACATTGCTTGTTGCCCCCAACAAGATCAGCAAGCCTTTCAACGTAAGTCTCTCGCTGCCCAAGCCTCATCATTGGACAGCCGAAACACCTTATCTCTACACCCTCCTGGCCACTCCTCATGTTGCAGACCCTATGGTTGCCAAGAAGAAAACAAAGGTAACACCGATGAAAGCGGTGGAAACCGTGGCACAGAAAGTAGGATTCAGAAAGGTGGAGATAAAGAACTCTCAGGTGTTGGTCAACGGGCAACCCGTTCTCTTTAAAGGAGTGAACCGCCACGAGATAGACCCCGACGGCGGTTATGTGGTGAGTAGAGAACGTATGATACAAGACATTACCCGTATGAAACAGCTCAATGTCAATGCCGTGCGTACCTGCCACTATCCCGACGACCCCATTTGGTACGACCTTTGCGATGAATACGGAATCTATGTGGTGGCAGAAGCCAACCAAGAATCTCACGGTTTTCAATATGGCAAGGATGCAATGTCTATCAAACCCATGTTTGCCAAGCAGATATTGGAACGCAACCAACACAACGTGGAGAACCAGTTTAACCATCCCAGTGTGGTGATTTGGAGCCTTGGAAACGAAACGGCCGACGGCCCTAACTTCACAGCAGCCTACGACTGGATAAAGAAAGAAGACCCCAGCCGACCCGTTCAGTTTGAACGTGCCTTAAAAGACGGCTATAACTCTGACATCTACTGCCCCATGTATCGCACCCACCAAGAATGCGAAGCCTATGTAAACGACCCACAATACAAGCGGTCGCTCATCCAATGCGAATACAATCACACCATGGGCAACTCGTCGGGTGGTTTCAAAGAGTATTGGGAACTGATAAGAAAATACCCCAACTATCAAGGTGGTTTTATCTGGGACTTTATAGACCAAGGTCTTCGGGGCAAGGATGACAAAGGCGTAGAGATATATAAATATGGTGGCGACTATAACAACTACGATGCCAGCGACATCAACTTCAACTGTAACGGTGTGATAGGCCCCGACCGTCAGCTCAACCCTCATGCCCATGAGATTGCTTATTGGCATCAAGACGTGTGGGCAAAGGCTGTGGATTTGCAGCAAGGAAAGATAGAGGTGTTCAACGAATACTTCTTCCGCGACCTTTCCAACTATGCCCTCGAATGGTCGTTATTGGCCGATGGTGTAGTGGTTCAACGCGGAGAAATATATCAGCTCGACATCGCCCCCCAACAAAAACGCACGTTCTCGCTGCCTTATCGGTTAAACAAGGTGGGCTATGGAGCGGAACTAATGCTCAACATCGACTTCGTTCTCAAGACCGACGAGCCACTTCTCAAAGCGGGTCATCGCGTGGCTTACGATCAGTTTGCCATACCGACGAAGCCCATCGTGCAACCTCTCAAGCTGCAAGGGAAGACCAACAAGCATACCCGTCTGAAAGATATCAACAAGGAAAAGGATACGACGATAACTGTTTATAATGCCGCAGTGGAAGTAAAATTCGACAAGCATACAGGTTATCTCACGCAATACACCATCAACGGCAAACCCATTCTCGCACCCGGCGGTATGCTCAAGCCCAACTTCTGGCGTGCTGTTACCGACAACGATATGGGAGCTAACGCACAGATAGACAAGAAAGTGTGGCGTCATCCCACGTTGGAGTTCCGTGGCATCAGCTATCATTGCGATAAGAAAGCCAACCAAGCAAGAATCTTCTGCATCTATTACATGCCTGAGGTGCAAGCCAGATTGGAGCTGAAATATGTGATTGAAGCCGACGGAACGATGGAAGTAACACAGAAGATGGAAACAACCAAGGGTGTGGAAATGCCCGATATGTTCCGCTTTGGCATGATTTTGCAGCTGCCTTACGAGATGGACAAGAGTAAGTTCTACGGTCGTGGCCCCATCGAAAATTATGCTGATCGTAAATGGTCGCAGCGTGTGGGCATCTATACACAAACCGCCGACGAGCAGTTTTATCCCTATATTCGTCCGCAAGAGA
>JALEWR010000071.1 GCA_022783515.1 Prevotella sp. | reverse complement strand
TTCATCATCACAGGAAGCGAGTCGGGAGCTATCTGGGTTTGTGCCGAAACAGTGAGAAGTTGTGCCTTCAGCAAGTGGCCATAATCTTTCTGACGCTCTGCCTGCTTCACTATCTGTGCCAGACAGGCAATCTGTGTCTTGGGCAAATCTTTCTTCATGGCATCCTCATACTGTTTCCAAAGAACAGAATACCCATCAGCCCATACCGACAATGGCAGCAAGAGCATCAACACTATTAAGCTTATTACATTTTTTTTCATAACTCCAAGGATTTAAAACTCAACATGCTATACCCAAATTCGGGTTAAGTTTATCTGTCAACTATCAGTTCGACTCATTCCAAACTGACGTTTATTATATAACTGCAAATATATGTATTTTCGTCCATAAAGCAAAGCATCTGTGCATAAAAACTATCATCCCTCACGCTCAACCGATACAACTTACCGCACTTGTTACACCAACCACACCCACTACATCTGTCCTCTCCTGTTCCAAAGCAGTCTGAATCGCTCCTCAATTCAGCCAAAATTGCGGAGCAATTGAGCCTCAATCACCCCGCAATTCAGTCTGTTTTGCACCTCAACACTCCTTCTTTCAATGATGAAAAAAGAAAGAAAGAGCAGTGTAAAGATGCATCAATGCTACAATGTCATTGGTGTTTTATAATGGTAGTGGTACTCACACAACCTCTATAAAACGTCTTTGCTTTTATCACAGGTGCATCGCACGCCACTCCTTTCTGCCACAAAGGCGAAGATATGGTGGGTTCTGTGCCGTCTGTGGTGTATCGAATTTCCGAGCCGGACAATGGAGAATTGGCATACAAAAAGCCGTTATCCAACTTTAACCCCGGGTTGGGGATTCTGATATTGAGACTCAATTGTTGCAGATAAGGCAATTCTTTTTCTGACAACTTGTTGTAAAACAAAGAGAGATCACGATAAAAAGCCTTTGCTTCTGCCTCTCCACGAAGTTGCTCCCAATGTGGATGTGCATTCCAGCCACGTTCCACCAATCCTAAGATTTTAGGGAAAACGTAGGCCGTGACATCATCGAACGAACGGATGGTTTCGCTAAAAAGCTGTGCCTGAACACCGTGAATATGACGATAAGCATCGGGGTTGAGTGGTAGTTTGCCCACTTCCACCGAGTCGATATCAATGGGATTGTCCTTCAAGTCGGTGCGTGCCGAGCGATATATGGAAAAAGGTAAGGCAGAAAACGATTTTGCCTCGTTCACTGTTCCTGCCCAAGACAAGCCACGTTCGTCGAAGTTTGCGGAGTACATCAAGTCGACATAAAAGTTGTTGACATTACAAAGCACCACTCCATAGCCCTTATTGGCCACGGTATAAGGCACCTCATCACCTCCCCATTGTGGCACTGTGTTCCAGCAATACACCCTATTGACAAAGGGCAACAACCTGGCATCGGTGGCAGAAGAGTTGTGAAGTCCGATTTCTTGCCACCCCGACAGCTTCATACCCAACGGCTTTACGCAGTCTGCCATACCCAAATAAAAATATTCAAAAAGCTGATGTTGGTTGTCAAAGCCCTTTTCTTTCATCAATGCCCGACAAAGAGGAGAGCCCATCCAAGCACCTTTAGGCACTTCATCGCCACCTAAATGCACCTCGGTGAGTGTCAGCCCTGCCTCGGCATACATGTTTTTAACCTCCGTCATCACCTTGGTCATGAACTTATAAACAGATGGCATGGCAACATTCATCACGTTATCAGTATAAGATTGAGCAGATACATATACCGAAGAGTCTTCGCTTTCGCTCAACAAAAACTCGGTGGCTTTGGCCGGATGAGTCTTGACATACTTGCGGTAACGGGCTTTCATTGCCACTATAGCAGCACGGGCGTGGCCCGGTGCTTCAATTTCGGGGATGATGTCGACATGTCGCTGCTTGGCATATCGCAACAAATCGACAAACTCACTACGCGTATAATAGCCATTACCCGAGGTGGGAGCAGTGGCATCAAAATTGCCATCATAGCATGGATAAAGGCTCTCTTGTTCATCATGCGTATGACCTCGTCTGCCACCCACAGCCGTGAGTTCTTCCAAACCGGGAATTTCTAACCGCCACCCCTCATCATCGGTAAGATGAAAGTGGAATTTATTGATTTTATACGATGCTAAAACGTCTATCAGCGTCTTCACATCCTGCAATCGGGTGAAATTTCTCGCCACATCGAGCATCATGCCCCGATAACTCAAATCGGGATAATCGGTGATGGTTTGGCAAGTCAACTGTTTTTGTTCTGGCATTCCCTTTAAAAGGGCCAGCAATGTCTGCGTACCATTAAAAACCCCATGCGGGGTGGCAGCCTTTATCTCAATGCCTTTAGGATGGACTCTCAGGGTATATCGCTCAGGCTGTTCCATCCCATCATTTTCTTTGAAAAAGCGTAGCGAGATGGTAGGTTTTGCTCCCTCCTCTACTGTTATTCCATAGAGTTGTGCCAACTTTTCTTTCAGCAAAGTGGCTTCGTTGTCCAACCCTTCATCGTAGGTCAAAGCCACCTTTCGCCTGATTTGCAAGGTCGTTTTTTCCTTTCCTTTCTCCACATGTTTGACCGAAGGCAGGATGTCGGTTGTCTGTAGAGAGAGCCGGGGAGTAAGGAGAGCATTGGCGTTGTACAGCTGCAAAGCATAACGATTCAGTGTTTCAGGCTTTTCTTCGGGCGTAACTACGGTTAGCTTCACAGGCAAAGGCTGTTGCTCTGTTCTGTCTTTCAGTTGCACCCAATAGGCTCCTTCGGGCATATGGGATATACCGGGGACAGCACTTGCCACCTCGTAAGCAACTACCAGTGAGTCGCCTGCCGCCAAAGATTTAAACTCAGCCGTGGGCTTTATGCGATAATAGTTGGCATTAATCACCTCGACGGTTACCTTATTGTTTAATGTACGCTTGAGTATCTTGGGCATCTGGGAGAAATAAACACACCACTTGTCGTCCAGACTTTTCTGTGATATATTCTTAATTACAAAGATATGATGCTTCACACGTTGATGGATGGTGTTCATATCCATCTGCCAAATTAGTTGTACAGGTGCCTCTTCCGCGTGGTTTTGAGCAAAAGAGGAGGTTGCAAAGAACAGCAACAAGAATGCCGGTAATAAAGACTGTTTTAATGTTCTCATAAATAATATATTTCCATTGTTTTTAGTTTTTTCCTCGTTTTTCTAAAAGTGCGTTTTCTCGCCATGGCATAACACAAGCAAGCTTGGTTCTGCTCATCTGGCTTCACAAAAACGTTGGTATAAGAATAGACGTACATTGACGGCAATATACCGTTTTCACAAAAATACGAAAAAAGACTGTTTCCTGACTGTAGATATATACTTTTTGAGTCTGTTTCGCCTTTTTTCACAATATTGGCGATAGAGAAACCACAACCGAATTTCGCTGTTTTCAATATTATCACTAACTTTGTGAAAGACTATTGTATAACATTTAAAACAAGAAATATGGAAGTAGGAAATAAAGCTCCCGAGATTTTGGGACGTGACGAGAACGGAAAGGAAATAAAACTGAGCAGTTTTGCAGGCAAGAAACTGGTGCTTTACTTTTATCCAAAAGATATGACATCGGGCTGTACGGCACAGGCTTGCAGTCTTCGCGACAACTATGCCGAACTGAAAAAGCAGGGCTATGTGGTGCTGGGTGTAAGCATCAACGACGAGAAGTCGCACCAAAAATTCATTGAGAAGAATGAGTTGCCCTTCTCGCTCATTGCCGACACCGACCATCAACTGGCAGAAACATTCGGCGTTTGGGGTGAAAAGAGTATGTATGGCCGCAAATATTTCGGTACGTTCCGCACCACCTTTATCATCAACGAAGAAGGTGTTATCGAGAAAATCTTCCTCCCCAAGGAGATTAAGACAAAGGAACATGCACTGCAGATATTAGGATAAAAACAGACTCGGGGAAACCCGAGTCGACCATTTATCAATAAAGGAGCAGCCAAAAAACAAGTAAGCAACATCTCCCATGATACAACAAATAGATATAACCATTGCTCCCAAGAAGCGAGGTTTCCACTTGATAACAGCTGATATAATGCGGCAGTTGCCACAATTTCCACAAACAGGTATGCTCAACCTCTTCATCAAGCATACGAGCTGTGCATTGACCATTAACGAGAATGCCGACCCCGATGTGCGAAAGGATATGGAACATATTTTCAACACGATGGTTCCGGCAGACAGTCCCTATTATCTGCACACCATGGAGGGTAGCGACGATATGCCGGCACATGCCAAAACAGCCATTGTGGGAACAAGTATCAATATTCCCATCAGCAAAGGCAGACTCAACTTGGGTGTGTGGCAAGGCATCTATCTCTGCGAGTTCAGAGATAATGGAGGAAGCCGGCAGATTGTGGTAACAATCATGGGAGAATAACAAATGGATTTCTCTTAAAACAAAAAAAACAGATACTCAAACCTATAAAAAGATGAAAACCGATACACTATCCTACTTACAACGTTTCTTATTATGCTCTTTTTTGTTCATTTCCGGTTTTTCCCAATCGCCGCTTCATGCACAAGAAGCTACAAAAGGAGAAGAAACAGCGGAGAAAATACTTCCCTGCGGTGTTATATGTGGCAACATTCATGAGTGTTCGGAAAACGAACACGAACACTGTGAAGGAAATTCCGCAGCAACAAAGAGTCAATCCAAGAAAGTCCGAAACAAAAGATTTGTACCTGCGAAAGTAGATGAGCCTATTACCAACAAACTGTTAGAGCCTATTAAAAATGTTTATGTATATCGCCTGGCTTTGTGTGTGTCGGCACCAATGTTCAGCCAAGATTTTCATAATGACAAGGCAGAGGCAGAGCGTTGGTTAGACAAAACAGTGGAAGACCTCAACGTGATTTACATGCGACATGTGGGAATTAAGTTTGTAAGGGTCAAACGTGACGAGTTATTACTTACAGCTCCAACCTCCTTAACATATCATACCAACAACGGGACAAAGATTATTGACAAACTCATCGGCAACGATAGTTACGACGTGGGTATGCTCTTGCACAACTCTCCTATTGCCGGTGTCGCAGGACTCGCCAACTTAGGAGGTGTACGCAACAATCACACTAAAGGAGATTCGCACGCAATGAATATCTTCACTACCATTGCCCACGAAATTGGACACCTCTTTAATGCATGGCACACGCACAATGGCGACTATGCTTACAATGCCGAACCCGGCATGGGACAATCCATAATGAGTTATGG
>JALEWR010000130.1 GCA_022783515.1 Prevotella sp. | reverse complement strand
TCTCCTTATACATGGGATGCGATTGCAAGGAGGGGGAGATGGTACGCAGAAGTTGGCGTTCGGTGAAACGCGGTGTTACCATGTGTTGCAATTCGGTACGGATGAGATAAAGAGCAACAGGCGAATCGTAATGTTTGGCGATAAACTTCATGATGCCGGTCTTGTATCTCAAAGTGTTGGAATAATACACCGACGATTGCCAAGGCAAGAACGACTTTTCGTCTTGAGCAAAGGCGGGATTCTTCTTGAATGCTTTGTTCATGGCGTCTTTAGATTCAACCACATGAACTTCAGCCAATTTTTGATATTCGTTGTACACCTCGTTGGCAGGTGTTCCTGTAGCTCTGGCACTGACGGGGTAGCTCGCATGGAAAGGAGCTAACACGATGTTGCCCGCTTCAAGGAAGACAGGTACAGCACCATTATCGAAGCCTGTGAGATAATACATCTCATTGACCGCAGGCACAGTGCCTTTGAATTTAAACTGTTTTTTCTTGTCAACCTTGGTAGAATCCATTTTTACCATATTGCCATCAACCTGTCGGCAAAGATAAACTTGTTTGATAATGGTAGAAGAGTTTTTCATGGAGTCGCTGGTGAGTGTTCCATGAATGGTGTATTGCCCTGCTTTTTGTGCCGATAGTGAGGCGGTGAGAGCAATTCCAACTGCTGTTAGAAATAATTTCTTCATTATTTTTAGTGTTTTAGTTTTTTGAGAAAAAAGTTTTTCAGATGCCATAGAGAGACTATAAACTTTAGATTTCTTAGACTCACCGGATAATCTGACAATTTTAGAAAAAACCTTATTTCAGATAGTCTTTGATAAACATTTCCAAAGCTTCGCCCTTCAAGTCTTTTGCGATGATATTGTTGTTTGCATCCAATAAGAAGATAGCAGGCACGGTGGTGATGCTAAAGAGCTGTGCCGTTTCGTCTTTCCAACCTTTGAGTGATGACGCCTGCGTCCATGTAAGTTGGTCTTTCTCTACGGCTTCTGCCCAGCGTTCGCGTTTGTTGTCTAAAGAGATGCTCACCATCTCCAAACCCTTGCTTTGGTAAGTGGCATAGAGATGACGAAGGTGAGGATTGTTAAGACGGCAGGGGCCACACCAACTTGCCCAAAAGTCGACAATCTTTAGTTTGCCCTTCATCTCACTCAACTTGAAAACCTTACCGTCGAGGGTAGGCATCACAATCTCGGGAGCTTTCTTGCCTGTGGTCGTTTTGCCTAATCGAGTGATACGTTCAGCCAATATACGGCCACTCTGTGCTTTCTTGGCTACTTGTCCTAAGTTGTCGTATAACTGTTTGCTGCTGTGATAGTTCATTTCTTTGACTTGTGCCATCATCAGTGCATCGTAGGCAGACAGCTCGTTGTCGTTGTTGGCGTGAAACTCGTCTGCAAAAGTTTGCAAGGCTTGTTGTGCCGCTTTCAGTGTGTCGTTGACCAAGCTCGCACTGCGATATTTCATGGTGCTTTTCAAGCTATCGTAGCGTTGTTGCAAATCGCCGATATGAGCTTGTTGGGTTCTTATAGCATCGGCATATTGAAGATAAGCATTTTGAAGCTTACCACCGCGTATGTAACTGCCGTCGCCATCTTTCAGCAGGGCATCGTAGGTGGCATCAGGCTCTACAAATACATGGAAACCACCGCTATAACCCTCCACTTGGAGCGTGGCAGCCTTGGCTTCTTTTACCTGAGCTTTTAACTCAAACTTGCTGTTATTGAAGGGAGCTGTTCCCAGTGTGTCGCGAGTTTGCTCGCCTGTTTGTGCTAAGAGGATGAGTCGGCCTTTAGCAATTCCTTCAATCTTACCTTTGATGATTAAGTCGCCCGCAAGAGATGTGGCAGGGACAGAAAAGAATGCCATGGTCATGGCAATACTGTTTATGATTTGTTTTGTCTTCATCGTGAATAATGGTAAAAGGAAGAGATTTAACAAGAGGTGAGACATATAAGAATAAGTCTCTTGATGGTTGTTATTAGTATCTCACCTCTTATTAAGTCTCTTTTTATGGGATTAATCGTTAGAAATCTTATAAGTGTATTCGTGTACAAACTGAATGTCGGCAATGTTACCAAACGGCACGCCATTGGCGTCTGTTGAATGTAGGCCAAAGCTATAGCTTTCATCTATATCGCCAGCATTAGTGAGCTTAATCTCGGTAAAGGCCCCCTGACTGCCTTTGTTGAGACCGATACCAATATATAAGCCCAAGTCGGCAGAGAATTGTTGGGTATTCTCTTCACGCACCTTCATACAAGCAACGCTATAGCCATCGGGAGCAGTGTAAATGATTTGCTTTTCTCCATTGCTAATATTGTACTTAACGATGGTGTTACGCTCAATATAGAAGAGATAGTTAGAGGGGAACCATGTGTTGTAATAGATACTTTGAGGATCACCGGGAGTAAATCCTTCCAAGCGTTGTGCCTTAACAGTGTAGGCAGGTTCTCTTACCTCTTCTGTGCTTTCCTTATCATCTTTATTCTCTTTTCTTTTTATCTTTTTTTCATCACTCTCTTTAATGGGGGCCAGCTCGTATAGATAATAGTTGTTATTATCGTCTTTGAATACAAAGAAAGGCTTTTCGTTTTCAAAGTTTTCTCTGTATTGGATATATCCATATACTGCAGTCTTTCCTTCCGGACGGAGAGCAGCATCAAGGGATGAAAAATCTACATTCGCATCGAGCAAGGGATTGTTGAGTTGTGTTCCATAGGCATGGTCTTCTGCCCAAGGACCGTAGCTGTCTTCTCTGTTGACATGCAAGAAACGATTGTGCTTGCTATCCCAGAAGATAAAGTCTTCGTTGGTGATAGTTGCAGCCGTGATGCGATAGTCGGTTTCGCCCTCTTCTGCATAGGGGAATTTAAAACTGGGCTGTGTGCGTGCCGTAACAATGCGACCGTCCTTTGCTACGATATAATAATAGTCGGACTGGTTGCTGGGGTCGCCCACCATACCTATGCGAGAAACTGCCGGAATACCTTGGTCGGAAGTAGGAAGTACAAAGTTTCTTAGATTCTCGTTGCGTGGAACAAGTCCGAAAGGATTGTACATCTTGGCTTCTCTACCATCAAAGAAGACAATGAAGTTGTTGAGGTAGATAAGGTTGCGACCTTGGAAGGAAGTGATGGCTTGGAACATCAGTCGACTAGCGTCGGAAAAGGGATTGGTAGCCTGTGGATAAACCACCTTATAAGCATCGGTGTGTACATGAATATTGGTTCCGACCTTTTCTACATTACCTAACATACGACTGCCGGGAACTCCGTGCAATATAAAGGTACTGTTTTTGAAGATGGGGCGTGTTGTTACCGTGAATTTGGTATAATGAGCCAAATCTGTGGTCTTGTCGTACACCTTCAGCATACAATTATAGGTGATGGGTTCGCCTAAGGGAAGCACCACATCCATATAACCATGTGTGTGAGTGGTGTCTTTGATGTTGACACCATTCTTGTAATAGCTTCTTGCCCAACTATATTCTAAGTTGTCGAGATTAGCTTGCAGCGTCTGATTGAGATTGACGGTTACTCGTTGGAGTGTATCTTTCTCATTAAGAGGTTGAGTAAACTCAATGGTAAGACCCCCCAATTGTTCTTCGGCTTCAGGTAGGAAGCTGACGTTGGTTATTTCATTCATCGTGTTGAATGAATAATCGTAGTTGCCTTCGTCTTTATAGCAGCCGGTCAAGGCTGTAGAGGCAATCAGTATGGTGAATAATAACTTTTTCATTGTTGTTTTTTTAAAGTTATAGACTCGTCAATTAAATTTCGGGAAAGGTGAAAGAGTGAGCTTGTCCTTCAAGAGCTGTTCTCATCACCCGGTTGATTTCACGAATAGCATTCTCGCCACCCAATGAACTATCCCAGCTTACATTTCCCCATTCGTTCATCACAGGGAAGAGTTGGTTGAGTACGAAGTCGGCTCCCTTGTGGCTGAGCCATGTTTTAATCATGAACTCATACTTTTCGGGCGAATATTCTCCGTAATATCTCTTAATCATGTCGGCACCTCCTTGGTCGTCGCCCCATGCGGCGGGTTTCACTAAAACATAACTAAGATTGCCAAACATCGGTACAAAGAAATTGTTCTTATAAGTGCTGCCTCGTCTCCAGCCGTCATAGTAGAAGGTGTTGTAACGTTGCATCATCACTTTCACCGCATCTTTGTTGAGGTTCTTGAGATTGTCTTCTGTTGTAGCAAATGTTTCGTACTCGTTTTGTGTGGTTATACCCAATACATTGCATATTGCTGCAAAAGGTTTGGTGGCATAAGCACCTAAGTATTTGGTTTGAAGATCTCCCCAATACCAAGGTTTGTTATAGCTGATGCCATCTTCGGGAATAAAAGGCATGGCTACAGGCACAGGGTCATTGATGTGTGCTTCTTTCCAACGACGTAAACTATCTATCGCGGCTGTATTCCATTGGACAATTGCTTGATAGTTTTGAGAGGTAAAGTAGCGGTTGTTGCGAGTGAGATTGACAAGGAAGATGTGTTTGTCTACACTCCAATCGCCCAAATACATTTGGTGCATACTCCATTCGCCCCATGAGGCAGGCTTGCTGTAAGACTCCTTTGCATGGATGGTGAACTCTTGAAATTCTGCAAGTCCTGAACCTATCTGTGATTGGCTATCTTGACTGTCGATATAGACCACTGCCGCAAAGCTGCTGTCTCTCACCTCGGGGCGTGCCACATGGATGGTAACTTCTTTTTCGATGGTATCGGGGGTGAAGATAATCTCAGGACAGATAACTTGCAGTTCGCCCTTACCTTCCAAGCTGCGACTCTTCAATACCACTCTTCTGTTTTCGTTGGCTTTCACACCCATCACCTTCAGACGCAAGTTGACGGGGAGGGTAGAGGGATTACCCAAGACATGGTCGGAGAAGTTGACGCTCATTTCTAAGTCGGTCGTGTTCTTGTAGTTGAAATATACGCCGTTGTTCTCTGCTTGATATACCTCTATCTGTTCTTGACTGCATGACCCCAATACTAAAAGACTGGTGGCTGCATATATCAAATGATGTAGTTTCATAATCTAAAATCTCAAAGGTAAATGTTTTTATTCGTCGTTTTCGGGTGTCCAGCCGTATTGTACCTCAGCATCGGGTAAAGGGAACTCAAACTTAGCTTTGTCTAAGGTAATGTCGGTGACATAAGGAATAGATGTTATGCCATGCAACTTCAAGAAAAACCAATATTGTCCTTCAGCATAATATTCTTTTCTTATCTCCTTATCCAAGGCAATGATTTTTCCTTCATTGTCGGTATAGCTCTCGTTCAAAGCCGAAGAGTATCCGCGTTTGTTACGGATAAAGTTGAGATAGTAGCGAGAAGTTGTCAACTCGTCGGACATTTCGCAGAGAATATAATACATCTCGGGAAGACGAATTAGGGGAATAATTGCGTTGGCATTTTGGTTATATTTCTTAGAGATAGCCAACTGCTGTGTGTCGAAAACATGGAAGGCTGATGTCTTTGACCGGAAGTCATCACGGCGACTGCCTTCTACCTCAAAGAGTTGATTGAACTTGTTTTGATTGATGACATATTGTGTGGTGAATTTTTCACCAACACCCCATTGGCCTGACAGTTCATCGGACATCTTATACATATTCAATCCCACCAAACATTCGCTGAACATAGCAGCGTCGTTTTGATTGGTACTCTGCAAGTTCAAACCACAATGGTCGATTACGGCTTTTGCCGCTTCGATAGCTTCTGTTTTTTTGCCTTGGTAAGCATAAACGCGGGCCAAGAGGGCATTCACTGCATGATAATTGAAGCGGAATCGACGTTCGGTGTCAATCTTGAGGTTGAGTTGATTTTCAAACGACAGCAATTCGCGAGCTTGCAATAAGTCGGCAACTATTTTGTTCAATACCTCTTCAGCCGCCAAGCGGGGCATTTTGCTATTATCCGCTATTGTGCGATAAGGAATGGTGAGCGTTTGTGGAGCTTCCGTATTATTGCGATAGTTATAAGGTCCCCACGCTCTCAAGAGGTCGAAATGGCAGAAAGCTCTGATTGCCAAGGCTTCTCCACGAAGCATGCGACGTGTTTCTTCCTTTTTAACAATTTCGTTACCCTTGGTGTCGATCCATTTTATCAAGTTGTTGCTATTGGCAATAACATTGTAGCTGGCACTCCACATGGACGCAAATCTTTGTTTGGTTTGATAACCGCTGTTGTTATTTTGATAATCGTATATCGAACTGATGTCTTGCACACCGTCGGGTTTGAAGTCGTATTGTTGTGCCAACTGGTCTAAAAGGCCGAACGACATGCCTCCAGCATAAAGTGAAGGAGAGGTCATTGTCAAGTATATTCCTGTTAATGCACTTTGAAAGCCGCTCTCGCTGTCAAAGAGTTCTTCCGCCTTCAAGTCGGTCTTGGGACTGATGTCGAACCATTCCGTGCAGGAAGTGAAGGTAAGAAGCGATGTCATGGACAGGCATGCTGCTGTGATGATATGTTTTGTTTTCATGACTATTCGTTTTATTATTTGAATATTGCAGATACTGTGAATGTGAACGAACGTGCAAAAGGATAACTCAAGCCACGTTCCATCTTGACCGTAGAGATACGGAATAGGTCGTTGGTGGTGAAGTTGACGTTCAATGCTTGCAGGTTACAAGTTTTCATGAACTTATATTGTCCGTCGGTGAAACGATAGCCCACGTTGAAACTACCCATACGCAGCTCATTGTCTTTCATAATGAAACGGGTTGAGGCCGGTGTTTGCGAGCCATTGAGGTCGAACTTCTTATATTTCACCACATTACCCGGTTCTTGCCATCTGTCTTGAGCCGCACGGCGGTCCAGGTTATATGCAATATTGCTGTTTTCAATCTTGTCAACTAAGGTTTGGTTGTAAACAATGCCACCCCATTTATAGATAAAACCGAGAGAAACGTTAAAGTTTTTCCAGTTGAGCGATGAGCTGAAAGTTCCACTGCATGTGGGGTTGGTATCTCCTACAGGCACTTTGTCGGCAGCATTCCAAACAAAGGTCTTTTCGCCTGCCTTGTTGAGGAATACTTCGTTACCCGTCATGGGGTCGATACCCAATGAACGAACAGCATAATAGGTGGTTGTTGATTGTCCTTCTTGATATACCGGAAGTGGAGCATTAGGCGATGCCAAGGCTCTTTCGTTCATCTTGCGAAGGAAGTCGGAAATCTTGCGAATCTTATTCTTGTTATGGTTCAAACCGGCAGAGAGATTCCAATAGATGTTCTTCTTAACATTCTGCACGGCAGCAATACTCAAGGTCGCATCTATACCACGGTTTTGCAATTCTCCTGCATTGATGTATTGCGATTCAAAGCCAGTTGAAGGAGCAAGGTCGTAGTTGGTGAGCAATTCGCGAGTGATGTTGTCGTAATAGTTCAATGAGAGGTTGATACGGTTTTTCCAATAGCCGAAGTCCAATCCCAAGCCAATATTGTCGGTCTTTGCCCATTTCAAGGCGGGGTTGTTAAGTCCCGACATGATGGCACCAACCATGGGGAATGAGGTATAAGGCTTCATGGTGTAGGATGTGGTATAGTATTCCACCGCATCAGAAGGATTGAAGTTTTGTGTTCCTGTTACACCGTATGTGGCACGAAGTACAAGGTTAGACACGCGTCCTTCTAGGAATTTCTCTCTGTAAACGTTCCATCTTGCACCCATACTCCAGAAAGGTGTCAATCGTTTGTCGGCATAAGATGAGTTTATCTCGCCACTGATGTTGAAGTCGACAGAATAGCGTGAGTCATAGCTATAGGATACCTGACCAATCAATCCCATTGAGCGAGTGACGTTGTCTGTACCACTGGGGTTTTGTCCCATCTTATTGCCATAGGTGAAGTCGTCCATGTGAGAGTCGGGATAACCTGTGGCATTCAAGTTCACATAGTTGCTTCTGTCTTCGTGTATCGTCCAGTTGGTGAACAAACTCACCAAGTGTTTACCCATTGCTTGGTTATAGTTGACACCGAAGTTGCTCGACCAAGAAGTCATTTCACCTATGTTCTTGTTATAACTTCCTTTCAGCGTCTTGTCGGTTTCGTTAACAAAGCTGGTATGTTCGGCAGGTAAGAAACGTTCTGATCTTGCCAAACCGCGTGTATAACTAAGTTGTTCCGAGATGCTGAGGTTTTCAATCGGACGATATTCCAAGTTCAACGAAGTGCTGATATTTAAGTTTTTGGTGATGTCTTTGATTCCTACATTTGCATTATACAATGGATTGGGAATCAGTACACTACTTGCACCGATGTAATTGTCCAAAGTCTGCAATATTTCTCCATTCTCATCATATGGACGATAATATGGGTTGATTCTTGTATATTCAGAGAACGAACCATAGGGAGAGTTCTTTCCATCGGTTTCTGCCAAGTTGATGGTTGCACCTACATTCACTTTCTCTTTGCGATAGCTCATGGTGAAGTTGATGCTCTTCACATTGTTGGACGATCCTTTCATTACACCTGGCGAGAATGCTCCGTTCAAGTCGAGGCTATATCTGAAAATATCGGTACCACCGGCAGCTGAAAGGGAGTGGCGAGTTTGGACAGCTGTTCTTAGGGGTTGACTCAACCAATAGGTATTAACGCCTGCTAATACATTTCTTTTCAATGCATTATATCTATTCATCGAAATGGCACTCGTGGGGTCGTATACTCCTGCCATATATTCGGCTTGTAACTTTTCTTCAGCAGTCATCAAGTTATAGTCGGTCAAGTCGGGTGCTTGAATGGTTATTCCACCGTTATAGCTTACTGATAAAGCACCGTCGGCTGCCACCTTTGTTTCGATAACAATAACACCGTTGGCTGCTCTCGAACCATAGATAGCTGTTGCCGATGCATCTTTCAATATGGTTACATTGGCAATACGCTGTGGATCGAGTTGCAAAATACGACTCATCGATACGATAAAGCCATCCAGCACAAAGAGGGGAGTGTTGGGACGAGAAGAAACATTGTCAAGCATCAAGTCCATAGAGTTCATGTTACCCACGCCGCCCAAACTCTGGTCACCTCTCATTCTAAATTCGGGTTGTGCGTTAGGGTCGGAGCCGAGAAGGTTGTTCTCCATGATTTTAAAGCTGGGGTCAAAGTATTGCAAACCTTTGAGGAAGTTGTTGGGATTGAGTTTGCGTAAGTCATCACCTGATACTTCCACAAAGTTACCTGTAAAGCTACTCTTACTACGCTTGCTGATACCAGTAACCACGACGTCGTTCATATTGATAGCACCATCGGGTTTGAGGTTAATCTTCATGTTTGAACTGCTCTTGAGAATTTGAATGCTTTGTGTTTCGTAGCCCAGGTATGAAATGCGGATAGAAGCTTTTCTTGGAACATGCAAGGCAAACTTACCATTTATGTCGGTAACACTGCCGCTGGTATGTTCGTTATTCTTCGTACCATCTGTTATAACGATGGTTGCACCCACAAGCAGTTCGGCATTTTCAGCATCTTGCACCACACCTTCAATATAGCATTTGTCGTTATTGTCAATGTTCTGTGCGTTGACCTCGTGTTGAGACGTGATAATGATATGGCGTGTTGGCCCGCCTTGATACTCCATTCTTACGGCTTGATTGCCAATAAGATCGGCTAAAGCTTTGTCTAAGGGTTTGTTCTTGATGTTGACAGTTGTGGGTTTGTCGATACCTACCAATGCCACATCCTTGAACTCGATTGTCGCTCCTGCTTGTTGAGCTATCAACTTGAGCATGGTGCCTAATGATTCGTTACTTTTTCTTAGGGTAACGGGCGTGTTTTTCCAACTATCTTCTTGGGCGAAGGTAGAATTGGGAAACGCAAGTAATACCATCAATATACATAGTGTATTGATAGCGAAAAATTGCTTCATTAGTTTCATAATAATTCTATTTAGGTGGGTTCCCACTTGTTTTCGTCACGAAGGTGATTACTTTCCTCAATAGCAGGTTCATGGCGTCGTATCATGAATAACACAACGTCGCTGGTTGCCGAAAAGGGAAAGAACGCCTGGTGGAGGCAAGTGTTTTGCCCCATCAAGTTAAGTTGAACATGTGCGGTGGGTATTTTCAGCCTATCTTTATTTCACCGGCACGTTTTATGTCATGGCTTGTTGTTTGTTTATTGTAGTAGATGGTCTAATACCGCAAGATAATTCTTGTTCAGATTCATCGCTTTGTATTCTTCGTACAAGGGGATGGCTCTTTCAATTTCTTTACCATTGCGTATGAAATTGGTTAAAAGGGTATAAAGGGTTAAGTCGCGTTGTTTACCTTGATAAAACTCTTTTAATGTGGCAAACATGCTTTCCAACGTTTTGGGCGTTTCGTATTGCACGTTGGCTTTCACTGCTTTCTTTTCGTTTTGATAGAAACAGTATCTCATCAAGAAACTGGCATATTCGGGGCATGACATGGCGGCATTGTCATCTCTCAGAGTGATACCGTCCATAATAGACCAATAGTCGCCAATGCCTTGTTCTGCAATTGACTGCTTTCTTACACTGGCAAACATCACGGGATATTCCATGTAAGACATATATGCTGATGCCTCTTGTTCTGCCTTGATATAGTCGAGCAATTCCTGATCGGCTTTACCTTTATATTTCTGTTCGGCTTCTTGAGCTTGTTTCAGCAGCTCTTTTGCTCCTTCAATACGTTCGGTAGGTTTTACTCCCACAGCAACGCATGCCAACAACTGTGTTTTATATCTCAGACGTCTTCTGATGTCTGCAATCTCTTGTCTTAGTTTGTTGGCTTCCACAGCCGATGGCGTGCCGGCGTATGTGGCAGTAACATTCTTGTCTTCTCTTTTTACCACAACATAAAGACT
This sequence comes from Prevotella sp., assembly GCA_022783515.1. Classification (GTDB taxonomy): domain Bacteria; phylum Bacteroidota; class Bacteroidia; order Bacteroidales; family Bacteroidaceae; genus Prevotella. The sequence continues at coordinate 5,615 of JALEWR010000130.1, read as the reverse complement.
GTCGCCCGATTTCATCAAGGCTTCTGTTCTTCCGTTGATGCGTATAAGGATAGGAGAAAGGTTGGTTGTAAAATTATAGTGGTGTTCTTCTCCCGGGTTGTTATGAAACTCTGCCGCGATGGTTGGAGTTTGCACACAATCGAAATAGTTCATGTCTTGTTTGTACCCATACACCTCAGCACTCAGTGCGGTACGTTTTTGAGCTGTGGCAGAGGTAATGCTGAGCATACACGCTACCACGACTAAAGAAAGTTTCTTCATAGCGAAAAAAAGTATTGTTAGTTTAGTTATTGGAAAATTTTTACCTTTATATAATAAAGGAGAACCGATGAGGTATAATGCTTTTGTATGAATTACGCACTTGGGCGTTCCATGGGCGATTTGATGTTTTTTCTAACAAAGAATAGGCATTGTAAGTCTTTGAATTGGTCGCTCATGTTATTAATGTGTTTTAATGTGTTTTTGTAATGATTGATAAGGGAACTTATGCTTGTTTCACAATAAATAGTTTGGGTTTGTGTAGCTGAGTTGACTAATGTGCCAACATATCCCGCAAGAGAACCTTCACTACAAATTCGGGTCTTCTTGTCATTGGCGGTTAGGGGTAATGATACACCGCTCAATAGGTTCGTCAATAGAGTTTTCCTTGGATACATAGGAACTTACTTTTTATCAGCTCATGGATATATCTTTGCTTGCAAAATTAGTAAATGGTTAATTAAGTACCAAACTTTTTTATAATTTATTTTATTTCTTTGATTAGAGGTTACGAGTTGATATTTACCTCCTCCGGCTCCTTTCTGGGAGGAGAGAGTGAGAATAAGGGCAGAACGTATAAGCATATAAACCCCATAAAGCCTTTCTGCCTGTTTTCTTCCCTCCTTGGAAGGATGAGGGGAAAGTCTTGCTTTTTTTCTTTTCAAAACAGCTAATGACAAAAGTTTTCATTAACTTTGCACTTGCAAATCGGAATGAAGTGCGTAGCCTTGGTACAAGGCAGACATGAATATGTTTCGTCTGCACCTTGTTATTAGCTTATTCCTTTTTCAATTGTTTATTTAATATCATTATTACAACCGTCATGGAGAATCATTCTTTGTCGCCTTTGAGGAGTACCATTGTTGGAGTACAATTCCTCTTTGTTGCTTTTGGAGCAACAGTTCTCGTTCCCTTATTAGTTGGTCTCGACCCCTCTACGGCTCTTCTTACAGCAGGTTTAGGAACTTTCATCTTTCATTTTGTAACGAAAGGTAAGGTTCCTATTTTTTTGGGCTCAAGTTTCGCCTTTATTGCTCCCATCATTGCAGCCTCCAAGCAGTGGGGAATGCCCGGGACATTAGCCGGACTCGTAGGTGTATCACTGGTATATTTTGCCATGAGTGTATTGGTTAAATGGCAAGGCAAGAAAATGCTCGACCGTCTTTTCCCGCCAGTAGTGATAGGGCCTGTTATTATCCTCATCGGTCTGTCGCTCTCGCCTGCCGCTGTCGATATGGCAAAGACCAACTGGCTGTTGGCTTTTGTGTCTCTCATCACTGCCATCCTTGTGTTGACCTTGGGTAAAGGATTGTTTAAACTATTGCCTGTGGTTTGTGGTATCATAGCCGGATATATTGTTGCTGCCGCCATGGGACTTATCGATTTCCAACCGGTGAAGGATGCGGCCTGGTTTGCTCTTCCTCCTTCTATAGCTTCTTACCAATGGCCAGAGTTTCATTGGGCTCCTCTGCTCTTTATGATTCCTGTGGCTATTGCTCCTGTTATCGAGCATATCGGTGATGTATATGTGGTGGGAGCTGTTGCAGATAAAGACTTTACTAAAGACCCGGGCATCCATCGCACTCTCTTTGGCGACGGTTTGGCTTGTTTGGCTGCAGCCTTTTTGGCAGGCCCTCCCGTAACCACTTACTCAGAAGTGACAGGAGCCATGTCTATCACTAAGGTTACTTCTCCTTTTGTTATTCGTATTGCTGCATTCACTGCCATTGTCTTCTCGGTTATTGGCAAGTTGAGTGCTTTGCTTCAGAGCATACCTCAAGCTGTGTTGGGTGGTATCATGCTCTTGCTTTTTGGTACGATAGCCAGCGTGGGACTACTTAATTTGATGCGTCGCAAGGTCGACCTCAACCAAACTCGTAATGTTATCATCGTGTCTATCACCTTGACCATGGGCATTGGTGGTGCCGTACTCTCTTATGGACAGTTTGCCATGAGTGGTATCGGTCTATCGGCTGTTGTGGGTATCATTCTCAATCTCTGCTTACCAAAAGAGAAAACCTCTCCCGAGGCTGCCCAAGGAGAGGAGAAAGCATAACAAATGTTGGGCATGTATACAATAAAAAAGTTCGCAGGTTATATTAAATGACCTGCGAACTTTTTTATTGTCTGTTGGGTGAGTTGTTTGAATGCTGTTTGATATGTTAAAAACTCATCAACTTAGCCACTCATTCCTTTATAGGCAGGCGAACACACAAGTTTGCCTCTACACGTTAAACAGCATAGCTTCAGCCACCCTCACCTGCTTCTCACTTCCTTTTGAGAAGCGAGAAAAAAGGTTAAAACTCTGCCGACTTGGGCGTTCTGGGGAAGGGAATGACGTCGCGGATGTTTTGCATACCCGTAACGAAGAGAATCAGACGCTCGAAGCCGAGACCGAAACCACCATGTGGGCAGCTGCCATAACGGCGAGTATCAAGATACCACCACATATCTTTCATGGGGATGTCGCGTTCTTCTATCTGTGCCACGAGCTTGTCGTAGTTTTCTTCGCGTACGCTACCGCCAATGATTTCACCAATTTGCGGGAACAATACGTCTGTGCCTTGTACGGTCTTTCCGTCTTCATTGAGCTTCATATAAAATGCCTTGATACCCTTAGGATAGTCGCACATGATAACAGGTTTCTTGAAGTGTTCTTCCACCAAGAAACGCTCGTGTTCGCTGGCCAAATCCATGCCCCAGCTAACGGGGAACTCAAACTTCTTGCCTTTTGCCACAGCTTCTTCCAGAATATTGATACCCTCTGTATAAGTGAGGCGTACAAAGTTGTCTTTCACCACACCTTCGAGGCGTTCGATGAGGGTCTTGTCAATCATCTTGTTGAGGAAAGCCAAGTCGTCCTTACAGTTGTTCAACGCCCATGTAACACAATATTTAATGAAATCTTCTTCCAAATCCATCAAGTCGGGCAGGTCGATAAATGCCACTTCGGGTTCAATCATCCAAAATTCTGCCAAGTGGCGTGGCGTGTTACTGTTCTCTGCACGGAATGTAGGACCGAAAGTATAAATCTGTCCGAGTGCCGTGGCACCCAATTCTCCTTCCAGCTGACCGCTTACGGTGAGGCTGGTCATTTTACCGAAGAAGTCGTCGTTATAAATAATCTTGCCTTCTTCGTCTTTTTTGAGGTCGTAAAGGTCCTTGGTTGTTACTTGGAACATTTCGCCTGCTCCTTCAGCATCACTGGCTGTGATGATGGGGGTATGGAAATAGAAAAATCCATGTTCATGAAAATATTGATGGATAGCCATCGCCATATTGTGGCGGATACGCATCACTGCTCCGAAAGTATTGGTGCGAAGACGCAAGTGAGCATGCTGACGCATATATTCAAAGGTCTGTCCCTTTTTCTGCATGGGATAGTCGGAACCACAGCCACCATAGAGTTCGATGCTTTCGCATTGAATTTCGGAAGCCTGTCCTTGTCCTTGACTCTCTACGAGTTGGCCGGTAACGGCGATGCACGAACCTGTGGTAATTTGTTTGAGTAGACTTTCGTCAAACTTGGTTGGGTCGACAACAATTTGTACGTTATTGATAGTAGAACCGTCGTTGAGTGCAATAAAATCGACTACTTTACTGCTGCGGTGTGTACGAACCCAACCCTTCACCACTACTTCTGACCCGAAGTCGGTGCGTTGAAGAACGTCTACAATCTTTGTTCTGCGTGTCTTAGTCATATTACTTGTTATTCTGATGAAAGGTTTCGCAAGTCGGATGGCTTGCGAAACCTTATTCTTTTCTTATTCAAAAGCTCCCATTCTGAGCATATCCACTTCTTTCTCGGTGAGGAAACGCCAGTCGCCACGACGGAGGTTCTTCTTTGTCAAGCCTGCAAACTGCACACGGTCGAGTTTCACAACACGATAGCCCAGACTTTCAAAGATACGACGCACGATGCGGTTCTTGCCACTGTGAATTTCAATACCTACCTGTTTTTTGTCGGTAGCATGAGCATATTCAATCTCGTCTGCATGAATTTCACCGTCGTCGAGTGTGATACCTGCTGCTATCTGTTGCATATCGTGTTCGGTTACTTCCTTGTCGAGGAATACATGATAAACCTTCTTCTTCAAGAACTTAGGATGAGCCAGTTTGCTTGCCAAATCGCCATCGTTGGTAAGAAGTAACACTCCGGTGGTGTTGCGGTCGAGACGACCAACGGGGTAGATACGTTCAGGGCAAACATTCTTCACAATGTCCATCACGGTCTTGCGTTGTTGTGGGTCGTCGCTAGTGGTAACACAATCTTTAGGCTTATTAATCAATACATAAACCTTCTTTTCTAGTGAAACCAATTGGTCTTGGAACTTCACTTCATCGGTACGAAGCACCTTTGTACCCAATTCGGTTGCAGGAACACCATTTACGGTCACTACACCTGCTTGGATGAATTGATCGGCCTCACGACGACTGCAAACACCGGCATTTGCCAAGAATTTGTTCAGACGCAATGGCTCGTTGGGATCGAAGTTTTCTTCTTTATATTCGATACGTTTTTTCAAACTGTATTTTGCATGTGGGTCGTAATCGGGGGTGCGTTGGCGATTGTTGGGCTGTTGATAACCACCCGGGCGTTGTTGATAGCCACCACGTTGTTGATATCCGCCATGTTGTTGGTAACCGCCATGTTGTTGGTAGCCACCGCGTTGTTGATAGCCACCGCGTTGTTGGTAACCACCGCGTTGTTGATAACCGCCTTGGTTATATCCTCCACGTTGTTGATATCCACCTTCGCCGTCATTGTTGTAGCGTTGTTGATATCCACCTTGGTTATATCCTCCACGTTGCTGGTAACCCTCTTCTTGACGAGGGCGATAACCGCCTTCTTGACGTTGTTGATATCCCCCTTCGGGTCTTTGCTGGTATCCTCCACGTTGTTGGAATCCACCCTCGCCCTCATTGTTGTTGTAGCGTGGACGATATCCGCCTTCTTGACGTTGCTGATATCCGCCGGGGCGTTGTTGGTATCCGCGTTGTTGATATCCACCGTTATTCTCGTTGTTATAATTGTTGTAACGTGGACGATAGGCACGAGGTTGTTGTGTACCTGTGTTTTGTAACGCTGCTCCAAAGCCTTCGGGACGGAAAGCTCCTTCGCTGTCATTGTTTCTCACGTTTCCTGTGCTGTATGCACGTTGAGAATTAATACGAGGTCTTTGCGTTCTGGCAGTGCTGCGATATTCTTTTGAATATTCGTTGCTGCTGTTGCTGTAGCCTTCTCGGCTTCTCTCAGTTGATTCTTGAGAAGTTCCCTGATTGTTGTTTTCAAATTCTAATTCCATCATTTTACTCTTTTTTTGTTAGTCTCTCGACTGGGTGATTAATCTTAAACT
>JALEWR010000111.1 GCA_022783515.1 Prevotella sp. | reverse complement strand
GTGTGCCCGTTGGAAGGATTTCTTGGATGAAAGAACTACTCTGGCATCAGGCAAGACGACTTATACCCATAGACGACTTAGGACTGCAAGAAGGTCTATAAAAACACACCTCAAGTGGCTATTTACATATGAAGAATATGCAGAAATAAATATACCGAATACAACCAACATATTAGAAGGTTACAACTCACAACTTAAAAGAGCCTTGCTGAATCATCACGGATTAAACGAAACCAACAAAAAGAAGTTTATTGACGGGTTCCTGAATATAACAAAGTAGGCAGGAATGTGCCAGCCTACCATTTGTCCATTACGAACATTTGGAGCTTTTTCAGCCTACCAAATGTCCATTACGCCTTTTATTTACTACCTGTGCAGCATTTAAAACCTATGAATAAGGTAGTGTCCCTCAAAAGTATGTAAGCTCCAAAATTCGTATCTTAGAGGTGCAAATCTAAAAACAGATAAAATAATGGAATTTACACGTGAACAAATTTCGGAATTTATCCTCAAAGCCACAAGTAGCTCTGATGGTATTAATCAGCTCGTTGAGATAATGCTCAATAGCTTGATGCTGCACGAGCGGAGGATCTTTCTTGAGGACACTACCAGTTTACCCCATAATTTTACTAAATCCATAGTGATTTAATTTTCCATTATTATGGACGCAAAAAATATCGGCAGTATCATCATCAGCTAAAGACAAATAGAAAAATGTATAAAGGTGAGATAAAAACAATCCCACTCGGAAATGAGTGGGATTATTTCATTTGTTTATTTTTTAGCTTTTTCTTCTTTAGAAGGTTGTGATTTTTCGATAGGTTTATAAGCCTTGTTGAGTCCTGCAATCACTTCGTTGGTGATATCATAAGCTTTGTCTGCATAAAGCAAGTTATCTCCAGCCTTACTCAATATCAAACTATACTTTTTGTCTTTGTTATATTTAGCCAAGAAGTTTTGGATGCTATCTCTCAAAGCTGTATTATACTTTTCTGTTTCCACCTGGAACTCATTGCTAAGTCTTTGGTTGAGCACTTGTAAATCGGCTCCTTGCTTCTGCAAACCGGCTTGAATAGCTTCTGCTTGTTCACGAGTATAAGCGTTTTGTTGAATCTTTTGTTGGAAATTAGCAGCGGCAGCTTCTAATGATTGTTGCTTTGAGGCCAATGTACTTTGAATGTTTTGACCTTTCTTCTGAAGAATCAATGAGAAGTCTTTGCAGAATTTGTATTGACTCATGATAGAGTCTACTTCCACATAGGCAATCTTTAATTCAGCAGGAGATGTGGTCTTAGTTGTTGTTTCTGTGGCTTTTTCAGCTTGTGGATTGTTGTTATTACATGCAACAGACAATACTGACATGGCAGTAATTAAGCATGCACCCAAAATTTTTGTTCTTTTCATATTTTAATTGTTATTTATTAGCTTTTTCGGAAACAGCATTCTTACTCTTTGTCCTCATCTCTTGGTCTTGATCAAGTACGCAATGAATGCCTTGTTTTCTTAATCCTGGATTGTCGTGGATGTGTTGTGAAGAAAATTTTCCATTCTTCTTTAATATCAGTTTTACGCATAATAACGCTATTGCAATAGCAATTATTAACAACGATAACACTATAGTTTCTGTCATTTTTATTATATTTGCATTTGATAATTAATGCATGAAATCTTTGCAAAGATAGTTATTTATTTATGATAATCAGTAAAAAATAGAGTAAAATATGAATAAAACTAATTTAACTCCGGAGCGTGTATTTAACCAATTTAAAAAGATTAATCAAATACCTCGTCCCTCTAAGCACGAAGAACAAATTGTTGCTTATCTAAAAGAATTTGCACAGACACACCAATTGGAATGTGAAGTGGATGAAAGTCTTAATGTTGTGATAAGAAAACCGGCCACTCCTGGCTTTGAAAATAGAAAGACAGTGATATTGCAAAGCCATACAGACATGGTTTGTGACAAGCTGGTTGACGTGGAGTTTGATTTCTATAAGGATGCTATTCAAAGCTATGTAGACGGTGAATGGTTAAAGGCTAAGGGTACAACACTTGGTGCTGATGATGGTATTGGTGTGGCTATTCAGTTGGCTGTGCTTGAAAGTGATGATATTGAACATGGTCCTTTGGAGTGTGTTTTCACCAGTGATGAAGAAACACAGTTGACCGGTGCTTCAGGAATGAAGGCAGGTTTTATGAAGGGTGACATGCTTATCAACTTGGATTCTGAAGATGAAGGTCAAATCTTTGTTTCTTGTGCTGGCGGTAGAAGTACTAGAGCAACATTTGAATTCACAAAAGAAGAGGCACCGGCAGGTTATTTCTTCATAGAGCTTTCATTAAAGGGATTGACAGGAGGACACTCTGGTGATGACATTAATAAGAAGAGAGCCAATGCCATTAAGTTGTTGACTCGCTTTGTTTATATGGAACAAGAGCAATATGATGTGCGTGTTGCTGCCTTTAACTCAGGTAAATTGCATAATGCTATACCAAGAGATGGCAAGGTAGTTATTGCTGTTCCAAACGAAGTGAAAGAGAATGTTCGTGCTGATTGGAATGTATTCATTGCCAATGCAGAGGATGAATTCCACGTTACTGATACCGCAATGGTCTTCACTATGGAAAGTGTAGAAGCACAGCAAGTACTTCCTAAAGAGGTCTCAGTAAAGTTGATACAAGCTCTCCAAGCTATGACAAATGGTATTTTGTCAATGTGTCAAGACGAAGCCTTGGGCGACTTGGTTGAAACTTCAAGCAATGTTGCGGTAGTAAAGACATCAGACACCGAGGTAGAAATATTGGCATCTCAACGCAGTAATGTAATGAGTAATCTGGATAATCAATGCAACACCATTAAAGCTGTATTCCAATTGGCTGGTGCTAAGGTAGAGCAGACCGATGGATATCCTGCATGGAAGATGAATCCTAATAGCGAATTGACTAAGCAAACAGTTGAGTCTTATAAGAAATTGTTTGGTAAAGACCCCATTGTTCGTGGTATTCATGCCGGTCTTGAATGTGGTTTGTTCTCTACAAGATACCCTCATTTGGATATGGTTTCATTTGGTCCCACATTGCGTGATGTGCATACTCCTGATGAACGCCTTCTCATTCCAACCGTACAAATGGTGTGGGATCATCTCTTAGATGTTTTGAAGAACATCCCTGCGAAGTAATTTGAACGTGATGAAGCGAATTATTGATATTGCAATGGTCTTGTTTGCTGCTCTTATTATGATGGGATGCAGCGAGCAAGACCATGCTCAAGATACGATAGAAGACTTTTTAAATGTCAATCTGCTATCTCAATCGGTAAATATTGTCTATATGACTCCTTTGGATTCTACACGACATCTCACCGACAGTGTTATTGGGGTGTTGCAAGAAAAGGCAGAGAAGCATCCGTTGTTTAATAAGAATATCAACTTTGCCAAGCGTAGTGTTCATGATAGATTGTTATTATTGACAAGAGTTTCTTATTTGCCTGCAGATGCAAAAGAGCAGACAAAGGAAAGCGTTTTGACTTTTTATTTAACACCAGACTTAAAGAGTGTGGTTGCTTTTAAAGATAATTAGCGGTTATTTTGTTGGCATAAATGGTAAAATAAGTAGTTTTATAAAAAGATTCTTCCATAAAAGAAAGCGGATGAAAGATATTAACCCATTGGGCTATTTCTTTCATCCGCCTTTCTATTTGTGGACTTTGGGCTTACTTTAATTTTGCAACGTAGGCATCAATAACTGCCACTGCTGTGATGTTTACAACGTCTCTTACCGAACATTCAAAGTCGGTGAAGTGTATGGGTTTATTTAATCCCATTTGAATCGGACCAATTACTTCGGCATCCGGGCATAGAGCTTGCATGAACTTATAGCAAGAGTTGGCACTACTTAAGTTAGGGAAGACCAGGGTGTTGACATCTTTTCCTTTCAGTGTAGAAAAGGGATATTTCTCGTCTCTCAATTCTTTGTCCAAAGCAAAGTTGACCTGCATTTCACCATCAACCAATAGTTCGGGATAGTCTTTTTGAAGAACATCAACTGCCTCATGTACTCTTAGTGGGCTACCCACTTGATCTGTGCCAAAATTAGAATAACTAATCATGGCAATGACAGGGTCTTCGTTGAAAAATTTCACGGTCTTTGCACTCAACCGGGCTATGTCTATCAAGGATTTGCTGTCAGGAGTTCTGTTGATAAGAGTATCAGCTATATAGAATATTCCTTTTTGAGAGTTGATGATATGCATAGTTCCGAATGTGCTGTAGCCAGGTTGTATGCCTATCACTTCTTTAGCCACCTTAATGGTATTGGAGTATTTGGTGTAAAGACCCGTGATAAACGCGTCTGCCTCTCCTTTTTCTACCATCATCATTCCAAAGTAGTTTCTTTCGTGCATCTTGTCGTAGGATTCTTGGAATGTATAACCTTGTCTTGCTCTCTTTTCGGATAGCGACTTTGCATAGGTGGCACGCCTACCTCTTTCCGAGTCTGCTCGCATATCAATCAGTTCGATATTGGAGATATCTAATTTGAGACGTTGAGCTTGTTTCTGTATTCTGTCGATATTACCCAATAGGATAGGGGAGCATATACCTTCTTCTTTTGCCTGCACGGCAGCCTTCATCATCGTAGGATGCGAACCTTCGGCAAAGACCACTCTTTGTGGATGCAGGCGAGCAATGTCGTGTAATTTATGGGTTAACACGCTTTCTTGTCCCAAGAGTTGTTTGAGTTCTTGCTTATAGGCAACCCAATCGGTGATGGTTTTTCTTGCCACACCGCTTTCAATGGCAGCTTTTGCTACAGCTATTGACACTTCTGTTATCAAACGAGGGTCGACAGGTTTGGGAATAAAATACTCCGGTCCGAACGTCAAATCGTTGATATGATACACTTCATTAACTACGTCAGGCACCGGTTGTTTTGCCAAATTGGCAATAGCATGCACTGCAGCCAGCTTCATTTCTTCGTTGATGGCCTTAGCATGAACATCCAAAGCACCTCTAAATATATAGGGGAAACCGATTACATTATTAATCTGATTAGGATAATCTGAGCGTCCTGTAGACATTAAAATATCAGGTCTGCACTCTGTAGCGTCTTCGTATGAGATTTCAGGAATAGGATTAGCCAAGGCAAAAACGATGGGGTGATCAGCCATAGAGCGTACCATATTCTTAGACAGTATATTGCCTTTAGAAAGTCCGACAAAAACATCTGCTCCCGCAATGGCTTCTTCCAGCGTATGAATATCTTTTCTATCAGTTGCAAAAAGTGCTTTTTGATCGTTCAGTCCAGGTCTGTCTTTGGTAATCACTCCCTGTGAATCAAGCATCACGATATTTTCTACTTTTGCCCCGAGAGCCACATATAGTTTTGTACAACTAATGGCCGCAGCACCTGCACCATTCACCACGATGGTAACATCTTCAATGTTTTTACCTACAACCTCAAGTGCATTTTTCAATCCCGCAGCCGAAATGATGGCAGTACCGTGTTGGTCGTCGTGCATCACAGGAATATCCAAAGTTCTTTTTAGTCGTTCTTCAATATAGAAACATTCAGGGGCTTTGATATCTTCTAAGTTGATTCCACCAAATGTGGGAGAAATTCTCTCTACGGTTTCGCAAAACTTTTCAGGGTCTTTTTCGGCTATTTCTATATCGAAGACATCAATTCCGCCATATATTTTAAATAGCAGGCCTTTACCTTCCATCACGGGCTTACCGCTGACAGCACCAATATCGCCCAATCCCAGTACAGCCGTTCCATTGCTAATGACAGCCACCAAATTTCCTTTGGCTGTGTATTGATAGGCATCGTCGGGGTTTTGTTGAATTTCAAGACAAGGATATGCAACACCTGGCGAATAAGCCAAGCTCAAGTCGCGTTGTGTATGATAAGGTTTGGTGGGTTTTACTTCAATCTTGCCGGGATGCCCGCTCTGGTGATATTCTAAGGCATCTTCTTTTGTTATCTTTACCATAATGATGTAAATTATCTTTATACAATATCTTTATTTTTTCTTCGCTGTTTCTATGTTGTAACTATTGTTTTGACAAGTATTATCCTGCATTATTTGATGGTTGATAACTTGATGCTGTACAACATAGCAAAGTTAATAAAAATGCAGTGAAAGCACATTCTTTTTTTATTTTTTTGTACCTTTGTAATCTATAAAAAATAAGTAGAGCTATAAAAGGATGACAGAGCAGCGTGTGGAACTTAGGCAACTGATATTGGAAACTGCAATGTCTGAGTTTAAAGCAAAAGGTATAAAGCGGGTTCGCATGGACGACATAGCCCATCAGTTAGGTATATCCAAGCGAACATTATATGAAGTTTTTTCTAATAAAGAGCAACTTTTACTCGAAGGAGTGAAGGATGACGAAGCACGAAAAGATGAGTATATGAATGCCTTTATTGCTGATGGGAATCACTCGGTAATGGATGTGTTGATTGAGTATTATCGTTTCCGATTGAAATGGATATCAACATTAAATCCTCTTTTTTTCAACGAATTGCGTCGTTATGATGTGGTGATGGATTATTTAACAGAGTTACGCGAAAAGCGAGAATGCCTCACTAAAACTTTTATTCAGCGTGGAATAGAGGAGGGATATTTTGCCGATTATTTTGATTATTCCATTATATTGAAAGTTATGAATATGGCTATTGATGGACTTTTACAAAAAAAGATGTACAAAGAGTATGATTTCCCAAGTCTCTTCCGCAATGTCAATCCTTTCTTCTTGCGTGGTTTTTGCACGCTGAAAGGCATTGAGGTGATTGATCGCTTAATTCTTAATGAAACCTTTTAATCTGGATTTTCGCGTAAAAACAAATGGATGCTCATTTCATATCATACACGAAATGAGCATCCATTCTTTTTTATTATTGCTTAATCTTCAATGATTTCGGCCTCTTTCCATTGTTGCACCAATGCTTGTACGTCAGCTTGTGCAGTGGCTTGGTCTACTTCATACTCCTTCAATAGCTGTTCCACCAAGTATTCCACAGTAAATTCTCTATCTCCTATTGACTCCCATAGATAAGCCGACGTTTCGTTCATGCTGATGAGATTGCTGAAGTCGATATTCTCTTTTCCTTCGGCAACTAAAACCTGTTCGCCACATACGTTGCGAAGATTAAATCCTTTTTTTATTTTCATCTCTTATATAATTTTCTTTTTTTTGTGATTGATTTCTATATAAAGACTCTGCGATAGATGGCTAATAAGTATCTTCTGATGGGGCGTAGTCGCATCCAAAACCATGAATACATCTTCCATTTCCTCCGGTCTGTCCGTTCCAAAAGGGTTCTGTCCTTTCTGTAAAAACCCACAGCAAAACCCTTAATGTCTGCTCGTGTGCAGTATTCGCACCTTAAATTGCCATCGCCCAATAGTGTTATATTGTCCTTATCTATTTTGACGATGCGGTGCAACACATATATAGAATTAGGCAATTCTGCCAAAACCACATCGCCTACCTTGATATCCTGGGGCTTAATGAGCAACGCTTTGTCTCTATTGTCTTCAAGAAAAGGTCGCATACTAATTCCCTTCAGACGAATTGTTACGCTATGTCCTTCATCAAGCAATTTGATGATTTCGGGTAGAAACACGGCATTGGCAAGCTGAATCTCTCTTACTTGGCGATTTCCTGATGACATATAATAGCAGCTTCTTTATTGGGCAGACAATGAATAGTATAGATAGGAGTAGACTCGATGATACGAGTGATAATACCACAAGTGTTATCGAAAATTTCTTTATCCCATTTCATCGATGACGCAGAGGGTAGGAGAGCGGCAAAGGCTTCAATGGGATGGAGCTTCTGCACATGATTTTCTGTGGCACGATTAATCTTCGCTATTGTTCCTAAATGTGCTTTGATGTTGCGATAGCAGGGCGTTTTTCCGCTCCACGGAGTGCCATAGATATACGGTTTGCCGTCAATGATTCGCACAATGGGGTTGTCATCGTTCATCAAATCGCATCCCGGTATATGTCTTAGCCACATACTCACATGCGTACTTTTGCCTGTTCCACTCTTAGCTGTGAAAGCATAACCGTGGTCTTTGTGTCTGACCAATGAGGCATGGATGAGGATGAGGTTTTTATAACTGCCTGCAAACGAGAAAATAAGCATGAGAGCATTGTTCAAACCAAAGCTTCTCATGTTATAGTTGCCTCTTAAGGCACATTCGCATCGGGTAAAGCCATGGTTGGCTTTCAATCTACAACAATCTTGACCGTGTATATCGCCAATTGTAAATTCATAGCCTCCGTCAGGTAAGCGGTCCACAACGGTGATACCATTTCCCGTATCAAAATCTCTGATTCTTTCTTTGGGTTGGTTGTTGTCAAACGACAAGTTTTTGTGAACAGTGAGATTGAAGAAAACATCATCAGTGGGCTGCGTGCTAAAATTCTTGAATGATGGTAGCAGAGCCATACTGTTGAATTTAGATTCCATGAATGTGATGGAAATATTCAATTCGGCAATCCTGAAAAAATGTGTACTATTAGACATTCTTGAATGTTCTTAGTGGTTGTTGTGAGAAATGGGTAAGCGAGGTCTTAACGTTCCATAAGACTCTCATTGCCATACTTTATTATTTAAGACAAACCCTCTGGTTTATTGTTATTTGTCTCAAAAACCTTTGTCACAGCTGAAAGTTTTGCCTCTTCCATTCTCTCTTATTGTTTTGCCTCTGTTGTTTCAACCTCTGGGGCAATGGGAGAAAACTTAAATTCAGTCGCATTGATGTAACGGATGTCGCGACCTTCTTTGTTCAAATATCTTTTTCTCAGCTTGAGATATTTCTTCTCTATCTGCTTTCTGGTTGTGGCAAAAGCTGTTATACAAGTGGGATACTCTTCGCCAAGACCCTGTAAAAAGGTTTTCAGCTGATGAGAATAAGCATCTCTGCCATATAAAAACTTGGTTTTCTCGCCCACAACCGCCCCTGTTACTTCCTGTATCTCGGTGAAGTAGACTGTGGAGTCATTAAACGAAGCTGCAAATCCATACATATAAATAGGTGTTGCCTGGCGTTGAGCCGAAACCATTTGTACGTTAGCAATGGCAACAAGCACCATGGTGAGGAATGCATACTTTTTCAATAATTTCATTGTAATATCTTTTTTTCTTGAATGTTTCTATGTCTTTATTGTCCCAGATAGCTTTTCAGAATCTTACTCTTTGTGTTGTTGCGTAGCTTTCTGATGGCTTTTTCTTTAATCTGTCGCACCCGCTCTCTTGTCAGTCCATATTTCGTGCCAATCTCTTCCAATGTCATTTCTTTATGGTTGATACCGAAGAACGCTTCAATAATCGTACGTTCTCTTTCGTTGAGAACTTGCAAAGCACCTGCAATTTCTTCTCTAAGCGACTCCATCACCAATTCGTTATCGGTTTCTGGCGAGTCGGTATTAGGAAGATAATCTAGCATGCTATTTTCTTCTCCCTCGCTAAAAGGAGCATCTACCGAGATTTGTTTGCCGTTGGCATATATGGCATCCATGATTTTGTCTTCAGGCAAATCTATCTGGTCGGCAATTTCGTTGATGCTGGGACGACGCTCGTTTTCCTGCTCCAGCTTGTTGAGTATTTGGTTAATCTTGTTGGCTGTACCCACCTGATTAAGGGGCAGACGTACAATCCTACTCTGTTCGGCAATAGCCTGCAAAATGCTTTGGCGTATCCACCACACTGCATAAGAGATAAATTTAAAACCTCTGGTCTCGTCAAACTTTTCGGCAGCTTTTATCAATCCCAGGTTACCCTCATTAATCAAGTCGGACAAGCTCAAACCTTGATTGGTATATTGTTTGGCAACCGACACCACAAAACGAAGATTGGCTTTGGTTAGTTTTTCCAAAGCTTTTCGGTCCCCGGCTTTGATGCGTTGTGCCAATTCTATCTCTTCTTCAATCGAAAGCAAATCTTCATGACCTATTTCTTGAAGGTATTTGTCAAGTGAGTCGTTCTCTCTATTGGTAATCGACTTGGTGATTTTAAGCTGTCTCATTAAGCGTATTGTTTTGCTTTTCTGCAAATTTAAGTACTTTAGCTTATATCTGCAAATCTTTTTCTTAGTTTTTATCGCACGAAATCGAGGCTTCTTTTCGTTGGTGAATAGGCTTAAATAAGTGACAAGTGTACATGTTGTGTAATAAATCACGAACAATTGTTATGCGAGGTAGGCTGAATTACTTTTTCGGTTAGTCTGAATTGCCATAAAAAACAGCCTGAATTGCTGTTCAAAACAGTCTGAATTGCAGACTCAAAGATGGTCTTTTATCGCCTTGTTTAGCTGTTGGCGTGTTTTATCCTTATAGCTTTGGGGTACACTTTTTATTGCTTGGTCATTTGGCTTTTGTTTCTTTTGTAGGATAATTCTATTGCTCTCATGTTTTCACTTCTTTTCTATGAATAAAGCAAAACAGTTTTTGTGTATTTGATTAATTTGGCGTAACTTTGCAACAAGTAAATAAAATAAGAATAGAATAAAGATGGCAAAAGAACTTAAAGAATTGACTAAACGAGCTGAGAGTTACAGTCAATGGTTCAACGACTTAGTGGTTAAAGCCGACCTCGCAGAAAATTCTGCGGTTCGCGGTTGTATGGTTATTAAGCCGTATGGCTACGCTATATGGGAGAAGATGCAACATCAGTTGGATGCAATGTTTAAGGAAACCGGCGTGCAGAATGCTTATTTTCCTCTTCTTATCCCCAAGTCGTTCTTGTCTCGTGAAGCTGAACACGTTAAAGGTTTTGCTAAAGAATGTGCTGTCGTTACCCACTATCGTTTGAAATCATCAGAAGATGGTAATGCTGTGGTGGTAGACTCTTCGGCTAAGCTGGAAGAAGAATTGATTATTCGCCCCACTTCAGAAACCATTATTTGGAATACCTATAAGAATTGGATTCAGTCTTGGCGTGATTTACCCTTGCTATGCAATCAATGGTGTAACGTGATGCGATGGGAAATGCGTACACGTCCTTTTTTGAGAACATCCGAATTTTTGTGGCAAGAGGGGCATACCGCACATGCAACTCGCGAGGAAGCTGAAGATAAGGCTAAGGAAATGCTGAAGGTATATGCCGATTTTGCTGAACAGTGGATGGCAGTGCCTGTGGTACAGGGTGTGAAGAGCGAAACCGAAAGATTCGCAGGTGCTTTGGATACCTATACCATCGAGGCCATGATGCAAGACGGCAAGGCCCTGCAAAGTGGTACAAGCCACTTCTTGGGACAGAATTTCGCCAAGTCGTTCGATGTTACTTTCTTAAATAAGGAGAACAAACCGGAATATGTCTGGGCAACAAGCTGGGGAGTAAGTACACGTCTGATTGGTGCTTTGATTATGACCCACTCGGATGATAACGGTTTGGTATTGCCCCCAAAACTCGCTCCTATCCAGGTGGTGGTTATCCCTATTGGTCGTGGCGAAGAGCAAATGCAAGCTATTGCCGATAAGCTGCAACCTGTATTGGCAGACCTCAAGAAGGCTGGTGTTACAATTAAATACGATGATTCGGACAACAAGCGTCCCGGATTTAAATATGCCGATTACGAATTGAAGGGTGTTCCTGTACGCTTGGTGATGGGTGGTCGCGACTTGGAAAACAACACAGTAGAGATTATGCGTCGTGATACCTTGGAGAAAGAAACCGTATCTTTCGATGGTTTGTGCGAACGTATCCTCGGTCTGTTGGATGATATCCAGGCTAATATCTTTAAGAAGGCTTGCCAATTCCGTGATGAGCATATTTATGAATGCGATAATTACGAAGAATTTAAAGAACGTGTTAAAGACGGCGGATTCTTCCTTTGCCATTGGGACGGAACAGAAGAAACCGAAGCAAAGATTAAAGAAGAAACACAAGCAACCATTAGATGCGTTCCCTTTGGTTACGAACAGACAGAGGGAGTGGATATGGTGAGTGGCAAACCTTCTAAATGTAGAGTGTTGATAGCTCGTAGTTATTAATTGGAGTGCTATTTAAATATAAAAAGTATGACCACTTGTCGTTGGATAAGTGGTCATATTTTTTTTATAATATCCCACTTTTTTCTTCTCTCCAATATTAATATCTCACAAAATTTACTAACTTTGCAATATGATAAAACTGGACCGACATATTGAAATTTTATTGTTGTCGCACGATTGTGTAATCGTGCCGGGATTTGGTGGTTTCATGACACATTATGTAGACGCCAAGTTTGATGATAGAGACAATATGTTTTTGCCTCCTTTACGCACTTTGGGTTTTAATCAGCAGCTGGTTCTTAACGATTCGCTGTTGGCACAATCGTATGTAGAAGCATACGATATTAGTTATCCTGAAGCTCTCTCGCTTATTGCTGAAGAGGTGGCAGAGTTGCGTTTATATCTGAAAAACGAGGGTCGTTACGAGTTGAACGATTTGGGGGTGTTGTATTATTCAACAGGTGATATCTATACTTTTGAACCCTTTGAATCGGGTATTCTTACTCCCGAGTTATATGGTTTGAATACACTCGAAATACCTCAGTTGGCTGCTTTGTACCAATCGGCAGAAGAACAAGAGTACCTGCCTATTGTAGAACGTGTAACGTCTAAGAGAGAGGCAAATGCAGATGCAGTATG
>JALEWR010000080.1 GCA_022783515.1 Prevotella sp. | reverse complement strand
ATAGCCACTTCATCAGCATGTGCTTGTGTTCGCAAAATTTCAATTCCCGGAATCGTATATACCCCCACCGTACAGTGGTCATTCTTATTCAAACCGCCAATACTCACGCTCAAAATTCCTTCGGTAGGATTGGGGAGTATTTTTACTGCATGGTTGTGAATAACCTCTGTAAACATTCGTTCTTGCGACATTGAAGACTGCTTTTTTGCTCTTGTAGCCATTTCCTCCATCACAATTTCCCTACGAATACGATTGCCTGAAGCATCATACATATACCGCATCCGCTTTTGGGCGGATAATGCAATCGGCAATAAAGTCAATGATAATAAAATAACCATTTTTCTCATGATACACCAAAATTTGTTAATAGGGCTGATAATCAAATGTGTCAAATAACATGTCATTACAGTAATTCAAGCTACGGTAAGCCTAATTATCAAAATGATAGATATAAAAAGTATATTGTAGACTGATTGCAGCAAATGTATAAAAAGAAAATCACACGCCAAACAAATAATTCTAAAATTATTTGAAATTAGATAATATTAACCATATCATCAGATTAGATGGAGCCATAAACAAAAGCTTTGGGAATGCGAAGACTGTTTCATATTATAAAGAACTCTATTATTGGCTATGAAACACACTATCCTGACATTCAAATGCAATCATAATATTTTGATTATCAATATTTATCACTTTTTAGAAAAGTTCTCATAGATATCAGAATGGCATCCTGCTGTGGGATGGCATTCTTACAACAGATAAGAAACATTTTGATTATAGTCTCCATGTTTAATTATTTGATTGATAATTTTTTTTTATAGAGAGTGATTTAAACTTTTCTTTCTCTCAAACATTTCCTTAGCAGAATTACCATAAAGGCAATATAGAACCATGCGTGAAGTTCGATTTTACAAACTTCACGCTCAAATATAGTTTTTAAGGGACGACTAATTAATAAGACTAACTCGAAAATACATACCCAACGAAGAGATTTTAAACTCAAGTAGGAGTCTTAGAGTGTCTTTGAATTAAGAAAGATATTTGTTTGCGGAATTAAGGTATTATAAATCTTCCCATTTACGAAGAGGTTCAAATAGTAAAAATAACTTTTTATTCTTCCAATCTACCCAAATATCTACCTTGATAAGAAAGGCGTAATTGGCTTTGTTTTCTGTATAGTATTCCACAAGTTGATTTCCAAAATCATATCTTTTTATAAAATTTAGAATGTCCGTAAAAGGATAACAATATGATTTAGCTAAGAACGTGGTATCAATAAGCCCCTTGCTGTTGACAACAATCCCTATTGTCAATGTATCAACTATATAAGAAAGTTCTGCTGGACATTTTTTTATGATACATTGAGCAAGTTCTGAAGTAAATTTTTGTTTCTTCTTATTAAACTCTTCCCACTTTTCCTCTGGAGGTAAATCCAAACTATATGTAGGCTTTTTTATGAGTTCATAATTTATGGTATCATAAAAACATACATGGGGTTTAAAAGATTTCGAAAACAATGGTAATACCAAGTATACAAAAACAAACAAAAACTTTATTCTCTTCATATTTCGTATTATCTTTTAATTCGGCGTACAATACTTACAATCTCGTCAATTTGGTATTCATCTCCTAAATCTATTTTTGATATAATATTGTAACCATGTGTAGGGCAATAATATATATCCATAGAATTGTTGTTCTTATGTTCTTATTCCGCCATATAGGCTGAATTGGCGAGCAATGGAGGCTTAATTCTTTGACAAATCAGTCTGCCTTGCTCGCCTGTTCAGTCTATATGGCAATGAGATGAATGATGTTTTGTGGTGGCAAGACTGGTGAATGGTAGGAGAATGGATAAGGGATTATTGTAGAGCCAATTGTTCTTTACTGTCCTTTTTCTTCTTAATCGACCTGCTCACGCTTAAAATCACGCCCATGTACACACAGTTGATGATGGTAGATGTACCACCCTTGCTGATGAGGGGCAGGGGTTGGCCCGTTACAGGAACCAGTCCCACAGCCACACACATGTTGAACAGGGCTTGTGTAACGAGTAGAAGGGCGATGCCCATGGCAAGGAGGGCAGGGAAGAGACTTTCGCATTTGTTGGCTATCATACCGGTGCGGAAGAGTAGGATGATATAGAGCATTGCCACGAAGAAAGCTCCGAAGATGCCCATCTCTTCAATAATGATGGCATAGATAAAGTCGGAAAAGGCTTGGGAAAGGAAGTCGCGTGCCACCGAGTTGCCCGGTCCGCGACCAATAACATTAGACGAGGCGATGGCAATATTGGCATGTCCCACTTGTCCATCCTTGTCTAAGTCGAAGTCTTGGGGTGCTACATATTCGTCGCGAGTGAACTTGAGAATACGCGATTTCCAAGTGTCGGCACGGTGGAAGATGCTCGAAAAAATTCCCTCTTCTTCCTCTTTCTCTTCTTCTCCTGTTATTTTTTCTGTTTGATTGGCTGTTGGGGAGACTTCTTTTTTCTCATGTCCCACCAAGAGTACTAGTGAGAGGGCTAGTATAACAGCCAGCATCGAGCCGCCTAAAATCTTCATCAACTGGTTTTTAGGTATTCGACCTAAGAACAACATAAGGAAGACGATAAAGGAAAGCAATGCGGCGGTAGAGAGATTCTCGATTCCGATGATCAAAATAAGCGGTCCGCAGAAAGCCGCGATATAGAGCAGTGCCTTGGACGATGCCCCCTTTTCTTCTTGCATCTGACTCAGAATCTGTGCGGTCATCAATACTATTGCTCCTTTGGCTATCTCGGATGGCTGAAACTGAATGCCGAGAAACTCCACCCAGCGTTGTGCTCCGTTGGTTACTTCTCCTGCCACAAGCACCCACCCTTGGGTGGCATAGGCAATGAAGAGGGTTAAGATGGTGAAGCGGCTGAATTTGTTACAGGGGATGTTCAGTGTGAGAATCATGGCAATGAGACCTGCCAGAAGGATGCCTGCATGCTTGATGATGGGCGATAGATAGTTCGCTCCTTTGTATGTAAGAGTGGACGAGGCAGAGAAGACCTCGACAATGCTGATGATACAGAGGAAGAAAAAGACCATCCATATCACCTTGTCTCCTTTAAATAAATTGCCAATTGTTTTTTCGTTCATCGTTGACTAAATGAATGTAAGTGCCAAGCAAAGCCCTAGACCCTATAGCCCTCCCTCCAAGGGGAAGGTGAATGCTAAGGGTAAGACTGGTGGCGAGGTACAGTGGTGTTTGCTTTTGCTCATTTGGGTGACCCAAATGTTCATGAAGTTGTGGGGCATAGACTTTACTCTCGCATTGTCCGTAAAATCCCTTTCCACTCCGATTTGTTTTCCGTTAGCTCTTTTTATTGCTTAATTACAAGACTTTAGTTCATCTTGTTCGCCTCCTTGGGAGGGTGCAGGGGAGGTCTCAATCACTCTCTCCCTGAACTGTTCTCCTCTATCTTCCATATTCTTGAAGAGGTCGAAGCTGGCACAACAGGGACTAAGAAGTACGGTATCGCCCGCCTGAGCCAATTCCTTGCAGGCTGTCACGCAAGCTCTCATGCTGTTGGTATCGCGGATGGTGATACCCAAGGCGTCGAAGTTGTCGTGCAACTTGCTATTGTCGGCTCCGAGATATACCAACGCCTTGCATTTCTTTTGTATAAGTGGTTTGAGCGGTTCGTAATCGTTGCCCTTGTCTTTGCCACCGATGATGAGGATGGTGGGCGAGGTCATGCTCTCCAAGGCATACCAACAAGCATCCACATTGGTGGCTTTCGAGTCGTTGATATAGGTAACGCCCTTGATTGTTGCCACCTTTTCCAATCGGTGTTCCACACCGGGGAAGCTGCTCAAGCCTGCTTTTATTTTCTCTGGGTCAATGCCTGCCTGATGAGCCGCCAATGCAGCGGCGAGCGAATTGTAGAGGTTGTGCTTGCCGGCAAGACTTAGTTGTGCGGCATCCATCGTGAATGTTGAAGGCTGCAGCAGGGTAAATACACCCTCGTCTACATATCCCATGCTACCCGCTTCTTTGCTTTCGGAGAAAGGAAGGATGGTGGCAGAGGTGGGATATTTGGCGAGTTCTTGGTGGATGATAGGGTCGCCACTCCAATAGATAAAGCTATCTCCCTGCTGTTGATTCTGCATGATACGCATTTTCGCATCTACATACTTCTGCATATCGTAGTCGTAGCGGTCAAGGTGGTCGGGGGTTATATTGAGAAGGATGGCGATGTCGGCACGGAAATCGTGCATGTCTTCCAACTGAAAACTACTCAATTCGATGATATAATAGGCATGTGGAGCTTCCGCCACCTGCAACGCAAGGCTGTTGCCGATGTTTCCTGCCAGTCCGACATCGTAGCCTGCATTTTTAAAGATATGATAGATAAGCGAGGTGGTGGTGGTTTTGCCGTTGCTGCCGGTGATACAAATCATCTTGGCGTCGGTATATCTGCCGGCCAATTCTATTTCGCTGATGATGGGGATGCCACGCTCGATAATCTTTTTGACCATCGGAGCCTCATTAGGGATGCCCGGACTCTTCACCACTTCGTCAGCATTCAGAATCTTTTCTTCTGTATGCTGTCCTTCTTCCCATTCAATGCCGTGTTGGTCGAGTAGGTTTTTGTATTTGCCTTTTATCATCGACATGTCGGTAACAAAGACCTCAAAACCTTTCTTCTTTGCC
>JALEWR010000072.1 GCA_022783515.1 Prevotella sp. | reverse complement strand
CTTGGTAAGGAAGAGGTCCTGAGTTCAACTCTCAGTTACAGCTCTATCTCTGCTTTTACGCATATATGGCAGAAAAACAAATAAGATAATTTATATAACAAATAAAAATAAAGCTATGGCTAAAGAGACATTTGTGCGT
Source organism: Prevotella sp. (assembly GCA_022783515.1). Taxonomy (GTDB): domain Bacteria; phylum Bacteroidota; class Bacteroidia; order Bacteroidales; family Bacteroidaceae; genus Prevotella. The sequence goes on along the minus strand of JALEWR010000072.1, from coordinate 8,688 downwards.
ACCAAACCGCATGTTAATATTGGTACTATTGGTCATGTAGACCACGGTAAGACTACTTTGACAGCTGCCATCTCTAAGGTTCTTTCTGAAAAAGGATTTGGTTCAGGTGAAATTAAGTCATTCGATCAGATTGATAATGCTCCTGAAGAAAAAGAGCGTGGTATTACCATTAACACTGCTCACATCGAGTATGAAACAGCTAATCGTCACTATGCACACGTTGACTGTCCTGGTCACGCTGACTATGTGAAGAATATGGTTACTGGTGCTGCTCAGATGGACGGTGCTATCATCGTAGTAGCTGCTACAGATGGTCCTATGCCTCAAACTCGTGAACACGTTCTTCTCGCTCGTCAGGTAAACGTTCCTAAGTTGGTTGTTTTCTTGAACAAGTGTGATATGGTTGAGGATGAAGAAATGCTCGAGCTTGTTGAAATGGAAATGCGTGAGCTTCTCGATCAATACGAGTATGATGGTGATAACACACCTATCATCCGCGGTTCTGCTCTTGGTGGTTTGAATGCTGCTGAAAAATGGGTAGGTTCTATTATGGAGTTGATGGATGCAGTTGATACTTGGATTCCACTTCCTCCCCGTGAAGTTGACAAACCCTTCTTGATGCCTGTAGAAGACGTGTTCTCTATCACTGGTCGTGGTACTGTTGCTACCGGTCGTATCGAAACTGGTCGTATCAAGGTTGGTGAAGAAGTTGAACTCTTGGGTCTTGGTGAAGACAAGAAATCTGTTGTTACAGGTGTTGAGATGTTCCGTAAGCTTCTTGATGAAGGTGAAGCAGGTGATAACGTAGGTTTGTTGCTTCGTGGTGTTGATAAGGCTGAAATTAAGCGTGGTATGGTGCTTTGCCATCCCGGACAGATTAAGCCTTTCAAGAAGTTCAAGGCTTCTATCTATGTATTGAAGAAGGAAGAAGGTGGACGTCACACTCCATTCGGAAACAAATATCGTCCTCAATTCTACCTCCGTACTATGGACTGTACCGGTGAAATCACTCTTCCTGAAGGAGTTGAAATGGTAATGCCTGGCGATAACGTAGAAATTACTGTAGAATTGATTTACTCTGTAGCTCTTAACGTAGGTCTCCGTTTCGCTATCCGCGAAGGTGGTCGTACAGTAGGTGCTGGTCAGATTACTGAAATCATCGAATAATACTCGATGTTATAAAATATAAGGTTCCCGTGATGGGTATTGCGGGAACCTTTTTTTTACGGGAATAGCTCAGTTGGTAGAGCATCGGTCTCCAAAACCGAGGGTCGTGGGTTCGAGTCCTCCTTCCCGTGCAAAATAGAAGATAATATGTTTAAGAAGATAGTAAACTATTGCAAGGCTTGTTACGATGAGCTTGCACATAAAACTACTTGGCCTACACGCGCAGAACTTACTCACAGTGCAGTGATTGTATTATCTGCTTCCCTCGTCATTGCAGCTGTAGTGTTCATTATGGATAGTGCGTTTAGGTTTGTAATGGAGATGGTCTATCCTCATTAATTACTTAAAAGAAAATGGCGGAAAATTCAAAGAAATGGTATGTACTTCGTGCTGTTAGTGGAAAGGAAGCTAAGGTTAAAGAATACCTTGAAGCTGAAATGAAACACAACACGTTGCTCCAGTCGCATGTTTCTCAAGTATTAATACCACTCGAGAAGCAAGCTACTTTGCGTAATGGCAAAAGAGTAGAAAAGGAAAGAGTAAGTCTTCCCGGATACGTTTTTGTCGAAGCGGTTTTAAAAGGAGATGTGGCTCATACCTTACGTTTTATGCCTAATGTTTTAGGTTTTCTTGGTGGACTAGACAATCCTTCCCCCGTATCTCAAACTGATATTAATCGTATGCTTGGTGCTGCTGAAGAGACAGAACTCGTAGCGGATGTAAATATCCCCTATTCTGTTAATGAAACAGTGAAAGTAACCGATGGGCCTTTCAGTGGCTTTATTGGCGTTATCGAAGAAGTTAACACAGAAAAGCACAAGCTGAAGGTAATGGTGAAGATATTTGGAAGAAAAACTCCATTAGAGTTAGGTTTTATGCAAGTTGAAAAAGAAGGATAAGACCTTTTGTTACGAATGTCTTTTTCTTCCATAATTTCAAAATTTTAATATTAACAAAGAAATGGCTAAAGAAGTTGCTGGATTAATCAAATTACAGATTAAAGGTGGCGCTGCGAATCCTTCACCTCCCGTAGGTCCTGCTTTGGGTTCTAAGGGTATTAACATTATGGGATTCTGCAAAGAGTTCAACGCCAGAACCCAGGATAAGGCAGGGAAGGTTATTCCTGTTGTTATTACTTACTATGCTGATAAGTCATTCTCATTTGAGCTAAAAACTTCTCCCGCTGCAGTTCAGTTGAAAGAAATTGCCAAGGTGAAGAGTGGTTCTGCACAGCCCAACCGTAAAAAGGTAGGTTCTGTGACATGGGATCAGATTAGAACAATTGCTGAAGACAAAATGAAAGACTTGAATTGCTTTACAATCGAGTCTGCCATGAAGCTTATCGCTGGTACAGCAAGAAGTATGGGTATCACTGTAAATGGGGAGTTCCCTGGTAAATAATTTAAACTTCAATTAGAACAATGAGTAAACTGACAAAAAATCAAAAATCAGTAGCTGATAAGGTTGAAGCAGGGAAAGCATACTCTTTGAAGGAAGCAGCAGAATTGGTGAAAGAAATTACCACTACCAAGTTTGATGCTTCTCTTGACATTGATGTACGTCTTGGCGTAGACCCCCGTAAAGCTAACCAGATGGTGAGAGGTGTTGTTACACTTCCCAACGGAACTGGTAAGGTTACACGCGTTCTATGTCTTTGTACTCCTGATGCAGAAGCTGCTGCTAAAGAGGCTGGTGCCGACTATGTTGGTCTTGATGAGTATATCGAAAAAATTAAAGGTGGTTGGACAGATGTTGATGTAATCATCACTATGCCTTCTTGTATGGGTAAGGTCGGTCTTGTAGGCCGTATTTTGGGTCCTCGTGGCTTGATGCCTAACCCCAAGAGTGGAACTGTAACAATGGACGTTGCTAAAGCAGTAAAGGATATCAAACAAGGTAAGATTGACTTTAAGGTTGACAAGGCTGGTATCATCCACTCTTCAATCGGTAAAGTATCTTTCACACCTGAGCAGATTTACGGTAACGCTAAGGAGTTTATCCAAACCGTTATTAAGTTGAAACCTGCTGCTGCTAAAGGTACATACATTAAGAGTATCTTTATTTCTAGCACAATGAGTAAGGGTATCAAGATTGATCCTAAATCAGTTGAATAACTCTAAAAGTTAGTAAGATGAAGAAAGAAGTAAAAGATACTATTATAGTAGAATTGGGACAAAAGCTGAAGGAATATCCTCATTTCTATCTTGTTGACCTCGCCGGCTTGAATGCTGAAAAGACAAGCAAGTTGCGTGAGCAATGCTTCAAGAAGGAAATTAAGCTTTTAGTAGTTAAGAATACTCTTTTGCAAAAGGCTTTCGATGCTTCGGACATTGATTTCCAACCTTTGTACGAAACATTGAAGGGTTCTACAGCTATCATGTTTACACATGTAGCCAATGACCCTGCTAAATTGTTGAAAGAATATAAGAAAGAAGGCATCCCTGCTCTTAAGGCGGCATATGCTGAGGAGAGTTTCTATGTGGGTGCTGATAAGCTCGAAGAGCTTGCATCTCTCAAGAGCAAGAATGAAGTTATCGCTGAGATTGTTGCTTTGCTTCAATCACCTGCGAAGAACGTTATTTCAGCTCTTCAATCTGGTGGAAACACCATCCATGGCGTTCTCAAGACTTTGGGCGAGCGTCCTGAATAAAATGGGGATTGTACAGCTTCGGCTGTATGCCTATAACTTATCTTAAAATTAGTATTAAAATAATTAAATTTAGAATAAAATGGCAGATATTAAAGCTATCGCTGAGCAATTGGTAAATTTGACAGTGAAAGAAGTAAACGAGTTGGCAACAGTCCTCAAGGACGAGTATGGTATTGAGCCTGCAGCTGCAGCTGTGGCTGTAGCAGCTGGTCCTGCAGCTGCTGGTGCTGCTGAAGTTGAAGAAAAGACATCTTTCGATGTTGTTCTTACTGACGCTGGTGCTGCTAAGCTTCAAGTTGTTAAGGCTGTTAAGGAAGCTTGTGGTCTTGGTTTGAAGGAAGCTAAGGACTTGGTAGACGGTACTCCTTCTGTATTGAAGGAAGGTATGTCTAAGGACGAAGCTGAAAACTTGAAGAAGGCTATCGAAGAAGCTGGTGCTAAAGTAGAGCTCAAGTAAGCTGACGTTTAAAACTTAGAATATGGTTAGGATTTACCCGGTAGGTAGGTCCTAACCTTTTTGTGTCTTAATCTGATAAATCATACTTAACAAGTGGGTTTATCGTCTTAAATATTTATTTAATGGCTTCAAAAATCATTGATAATAGAGTAAATTTTGCCAGCGTGCATAATCCGATGCTTTATCCGGATTTTCTCGATGTGCAGCTAAAGTCATTTAAAGACTTCTTGCAATTGGATACTCCTCCCGAAGAGCGTAAGAACGACGGACTCTATAAGGTGTTTGCCGAGAACTTTCCTATTACGGATACTCGCAACAACTTTGTGTTAGAGTTCTTGGATTACTATATCGATCCACCCCGTTACAGCATCGAGGAGTGTTTGGAGCGTGGACTGACCTATAGTGTTCCATTGAAAGCGAAGATGAAATTGTATTGTACCGATCCCGAACATGAGGACTTTGGCACATTCATTCAGGATGTGTTCTTGGGTACGATTCCTTATATGACCTCTAATGGTACTTTTATTATCAATGGTGCTGAACGTGTAGTTGTTTCCCAGTTGCACCGTTCACCCGGTGTGTTCTTCGGTCAAGGAGTTCATGCCAATGGTACAATGCTCTATTCTGCTCGTATCATTCCATTCAAAGGTTCTTGGATTGAGTTTGCGACCGACATCAACAATGTGATGTACGCATACATCGACCGTAAAAAGAAATTGCCTGTAACAACTCTTCTTCGTGCTATTGGCTACGACAACGACAAGGATATTCTACAGATTTTTGATTTGTCGGAAGAGGTGAAGGTAAACAAAAAGAACTTGAAAGAGGTTATTGGCCGTAAATTGGCTGCCCGTGTTCTCAAGAGTTGGAACGAAGACTTCGTAGATGAGGATACAGGTGAAGTGGTTTCTATCGAGCGTAATGAGGTAATCATGGAACGTGAGACCGAAATTACTGCCGAGAATGCCGAAGAGATTCTTTCAAGTGGTGCGTCAACTATTTTGTTGCACAAAGACGTAGATGCTGCCAATAAGTATTCTATTATTTTCAATACATTGGCTAAAGACCCTAGCAACTCAGAGAAAGAGGCTGTGTTGTACATCTACCGCCAGTTGCGTAATGCTGACCCTGCAGATGATGCAAGTGCTAAGGAAGTATTCCAGAACTTGTTCTTCTCAGACAAACGTTACGACTTGGGTGAAGTGGGTCGCTATCGTATCAATAAGAAATTAGGGTTGAATACGGATATGGACATCCGTGTGTTGACCAAAGACGATATAATTGAGATTATCAAGTATCTCATCCAATTAATCAACTCTAACGCTACAGTGGATGATATCGACCACTTGTCTAACCGTCGTGTTCGTACGGTAGGCGAGCAGTTGAGCAATCAATTCTCTATTGGTTTGGCTCGTATGAGTCGTACTATCCGTGAGCGTATGAATGTTCGTGACAATGAGGTGTTTACTCCCACCGATTTGATTAACGCCAAGACAATCTCAAGCGTTATCAACTCTTTCTTTGGAACCAACCCCTTGTCGCAGTTCATGGACCAGACCAACCCCTTGGCTGAGGTAACTCACAAGCGTCGTTTGTCGGCTCTCGGTCCCGGTGGTTTGTCTCGTGAGCGTGCCGGCTTTGAGGTGCGTGACGTACACTATACCCACTATGGTCGTTTGTGTCCCATTGAAAGCCCTGAAGGTCCTAACATCGGTTTGATTTCTTCACTTTGCGTTTATGCCAATATCAACGAACTTGGTTTCATTGAAACACCTTATCGTAGAGTTTCAAATTCAGTGGTTGACTTGGATAACAAGAACCTGGTATATCTCACAGCAGAGGAAGAAGACGGTCACATCATTGGTCAGGGTAATGCTCCCTTGCGTGAAGATGGAACCTTTATCCGCGATTATGTGAAATGTCGTCAGGATGCCGACTTCCCCGTTGTTGATCCTTCGGAAGTTGACTTGATTGACGTGGCTCCCCAACAGATTGCTTCGGTTTCTGCCAGTCTTATTCCTTTCTTGGAGCATGACGACGGTCACCGTGCGTTGATGGGATGTAACATGATGCGTCAGGCTGTACCTTTGTTGCACAATGATGCCCCTATTGTAGGAACAGGTTTGGAGAAACAAGTATGTAAAGACTCTCGTACGATGATTACGGCTGAGGGTGATGGTGTTATCGAATATGTTGACGCTACAACCATCCGTATTCTTTACGATCGCACAGAAGACGAAGAATATGTAAGCTTTGAACCCGCTCTTAAAGAATATAAGATTCCTAAGTTCCGTCGTACCAACCAAAACATGACCATCGACCTTCGTCCTATCTGTGTGAAGGGACAACATGTGAAGGCCGGTGATATCCTCACTGAAGGTTACGCTACGGAGAATGGAGAATTGGCCTTGGGACGTAACCTCCTTGTGGCATATATGCCTTGGAAGGGTTACAACTATGAGGATGCCATTGTACTTTCAGAACGTTTGGTGCGTGAAGACGTTCTCACCTCTGTTCACGGTGATGTGTATTCGCTCGATGTGCGTGAAACAAAGCGTGGTATGGAAGAATTCACCAGTGATATTCCTAATGTGAGCGAAGAGGCAACTAAAGACCTCGACTCAAATGGTATTATCCGCATTGGTGCCCGCATCGAACCCGGAGATATTATGATAGGTAAGATTTCGCCTAAGGGTGAAAGCGACCCTTCTCCAGAAGAAAAACTCTTAAGAGCCATCTTTGGCGACAAGGCTGGTGATGTGAAGGATTCTTCTTTGAAAGCTAACCCCTCATTGAGCGGTGTGGTTATCGATAAGAAACTCTTCTCTCGTGCTTTGAAAACTCGTGAGTCAAAGAAACGCGACAAGGTTATACTCGCAAAGATTGACGAGGAGTATGAAGTAAAGAATAATGACTTGAAAGATATTTTGGTGGATAAACTCTTAGAGTTGACCGAAGACAAAGTGTCTCAAGGCGTTAAAGACTATACAGGTGCCGAAATTATTAATAAGGGTAGTAAGTTTACAACAGCAGCCCTGAAAAACTTGGAATACGATGGTATTCAATCAAACGATTGGACAGACGATGCTCATACCAATAACTTGATTCAGCGTTTGATTATGAATTATATCCGCAAGTACAAGTTGCTCGATGCAGAAATGAAGCGTCGTAAGTTTGCTCTTACCATCGGTGATGATCTGCCTTCAGGCATCTTGCAGATGGCTAAGGTATATATAGCCAAGAAACGTAAAATTGGTGTGGGTGATAAGCTCGCTGGTCGTCACGGTAACAAGGGTATCGTGTCTAAGGTTGTGCGTATGGAAGATATGCCTTTCTTGGAAGACGGTCGTCCAGTCGACTTGGTTTTGAACCCATTGGGTGTGCCTTCTCGTATGAACCTTGGACAGATTTTTGAAGCTATTTTGGGTGCTGCCGGTAAGAATTTGGGAGTGAAGTTTGCTACTCCTATCTTCGACGGTGCCAAACTTGAAGACCTTTCGGAGTGGACAGAGAAAGCAGGCTTGCCTCACTTGTGTTCTACCTATCTCTATGATGGAGAAACAGGAGAGAAGTTCGACCAGCCTGCAACTGTGGGTGTAACCTACTTCTTGAAACTCGGACACATGGTTGAAGACAAGATGCACGCTCGTTCTATTGGTCCTTACTCTTTGATTACGCAACAACCTTTGGGAGGTAAAGCCCAATTCGGTGGACAGCGTTTCGGAGAGATGGAGGTTTGGGCTATCGAGGCGTTCGGTGCCAGCCACATATTGCAAGAAATTCTGACCATTAAGTCGGACGACGTAGCAGGACGCTCTAAGGCTTACGAAGCAATTGTTAAGGGAGAACCAATGCCAACACCTGGCATCCCCGAATCTCTCAATGTGTTGCTGCATGAGTTGCGTGGCTTAGGCCTCAGTGTCAAGATGGATTAATTTGAACCCTTAATTAGAAAGTAAAATGGCTTTTAAAAGAGATACAAAAGTTAAGAATAATTTTACGAAGATTACCATTGGTCTTGCTTCTCCCGAAGAGATCTTGGAAAATTCGTATGGCGAGGTGACCAAACCCGAAACCATTAATTATCGTACATACAAGCCGGAACGTGATGGACTTTTCTGTGAGCGTATCTTTGGTCCTACAAAGGATTACGAATGCGGTTGCGGTAAGTACAAGCGTATACGTTATAAGGGTATTGTTTGCGACCGTTGCGGTGTTGAAGTTACTGAAAAGAAAGTACGCCGTGAGCGTTCCGGACATATCGAGTTGGTAGTACCTGTAGCACATATTTGGTACTTCCGCTCACTTCCCAATAAGATTGGCTATCTGTTGGGACTTCCCACTAAGAAGCTCGATTCTGTTGTGTATTACGAAAGATATGTCGTTATCAAACCCGGTATGATGGAAGGTCGTA
>JALEWR010000023.1 GCA_022783515.1 Prevotella sp. | reverse complement strand
GACGAGCAAGTCTTGCAATCGCTTCTTTACGTCAGCTTGATTGGCTTTCAGTGCCTTTTCCTGCTGGCTTATTTTCTTTTTGATGGCCTCGCGTTCCTTTTCCAAACCCTTGATTGAGGGTGTGGAATAGTCGACCTTTGTCTTTGTATTCGCCTTCCTGTTTTTTGTGCCGGCGGTCTTGCTTCTTGTTTTTTGCTTGGTGGTTTGTATGCTGCGTGCTTTTGTTTTGGTCGCGGTTTTACGTTGTTGGGCATTTCCCGACAAGGTCAGAAGCACGAAGCTCAAGAGTATAAGTGAATGTTTCATTTACATATTGAGGATTTTGCTGAAGACGTCTGCTGCCTCCACCTTCTTATATTTATCTGATACGGTGGACTGAGCGTCCCAATCTTCTCGAGTGGTTACTTCGTCCATGTCGATTGTTACTTGCAAACTCTTTCCGTCTTTAACTGATGGCGACGATACCGAAAACGCTTGATGAGCAGGGAAACTCTTCACGCCCACGCTTTTAAAGTTGGTGTATATCCAGTTGAGTACCGACTTTTCTTGTTTGCTGTTGGTGTGTATCACCTTGGTTTGGTTGATGCGTCCGCTGGCAGCATCGGCATTCCAAGTGTACGAAATATTATTGTTGTTCAAGCTAACGGCGTGTTCCTTACCATTGTCGAACTTGACATCATATTTCTTTAAATCGGATTCACGCACACGGTCGGCACCCGGAAGGAGCAGCTGATTCCAAAAGAGAGCCTGCAGACTATAGAAGTTGAGTCCGTTTTTCTTCAGAAAGTCCAACTGCATATAATCGGCTTTGATATATTCTTTGTGTATGCGGTCGACGATTAAGACATACTCCGGTGTAAACTCCACACGTCCTACTTCACTTCCGAGCAGTGGAACAAAGAGTTGGATGCGTATCACCTCGTCTTTTCTCATGCGTAAAGCACCTGGCACGGTGATGTCTTTGCTGCCGGCTTGGATGTTGAACGACATGTTGCCCACAATGTTTTTGGTATATAGCTGATTGTCCGACACCTTCTGAACAAAGGTGAGTTTCTTCACCGCATCGGTATCGGTGGTTCGTGTTTCAGCAGTTTGTCCCGTGGCAGGCGATGTTGCCACCACGTTTTTCTTCGCTCCGCAAGCAGCCAAAAGGCATACCAGACCAAGGGCCAGCCATTGATGTCCTATTCTTTCAATCATCTTTTCTTCTCCTTACTTCTATGTCTTGATATATTTATTTAATCTTATCTTCTCGGCTAACATGGCACTTGTACTTTCGTTATGCAATGCTTGTTGCCAATATTCCAAGGCTTTTTCCGTGTTGCCGTTCATCGCATAGATGTCGCCGGCATGTTCCAGCACCTCTGCACTCAATGTGGTGTCGGTGTCGTGTGCCAATGCCTGGTCGATATAGATTTGTGCTTCGGCATACCTTTCTTGCATGAACAATATCCAGGCATAGGTGTCGAGATAAGTGGCATTGGTGGGTTCAGCCTTAACGGTTTGATAACTCATCTGCTCTGCCTTGCCCAATTGTTCGCCCGTAAGCGATAGAAAGTAAGCATAATTGTTTAAACACTCCAAGTTGTCGGGTTTCCATTGCAAGCAACTGTCAAAAGCCTCGAATGCCTCTTTCTTCTTTCCTTTCTCGTGAAGGATATTACCCATAATCGAGTAAAAGTCCGAAACGAAGTCTTTATTGCTGTTTTCGTTAATCTCGTCTACCCCACGTTGAAAAGCGGCCAACGCCTTGTCCTTTTCTTCTTTTTGATAATGAGCCAAGCCCATGAAGTAGTAAAATGCCATCTCTTCGGGGTTATAAGCCTGTGCTTCTTCGCTGAGGGCGATGATACCGTCCCAATCTTTCGCCTTCCAACGTTCTTGAATGAGTTGTATTCGCACCGGGGCATTGTCGGGCATGATGGCCAACAGTTCTTTCATGGCTGCCCTTCTCACGCTGTCGGGCAAACCGATATGGTTCATATAGGCCAGTCGCATCTCTGCCATATCGCCATCCTTGGGATTGGCTTTCACGATTTTGTCGAAGAGGTTGAGCAACTCCGTGCTATCTCTTCGTGCCGACAAACTCTCCTGAATAACCTGTTTCAAGAGATTAGCCTTGGTTTTCGAATCGGTCTTACTGCTCACCAGCATCTGTTCCATCATGGCTTCAGCCTTTTCACCCTCTTGTTGTGCCACATAATAATCGTACATCGATGCCTGTGCCAAGGTGTTGTCGGGTTCTTCTTGCAGAGCTTTTGCAAAAATTTTATAAGCCTCTTTCTCTTTATTGTTCTGCATGAGCCAGTTGCCAACCATCAGTTGATAGTTTAAATCGTAAGGATGTTCGGCCGCCAACGACTTGAGAGCTTGCAACGCTTCCTTCGGGTTGTCCATCATCTCGTATATCCTCACCTTGGTCAGCGTCGTTTCCTCGTCGCTTCCGTTGCGTTCTTCCACCCGCTTAATGGTTTTGAGCATGTTGGCGAAGTCTTTTTTATACTGGTACAACTTGAGCAGGAGATCGAGGGCTTCATCGTTTTCTTTGTCGTTGGCATACAACTTTTCGTAGGCAGCGATGGCTTCGTCGTACTTGCGGTTGGAAATATAGTGCATCGCCAACAACTCCAGATAACTGTTGTTTTCGGGGCGTAATTCAGCCGCTTTGGCTATGCTGATCAACGCCAATGAATCGTTTTTCTGTGTCTGATAATACTTGGTGAGCAGAAAATGTACCTCTGCCGCATTGGGATTGAGATTCAAGCAATATTGCAAGAGTTTGTAGGCCTTGTCGTGATGGCTCGCATTCAACTCTCTCACCGCTTCCAGGAAAAAGTAGTCGAAACGGCGGTGTGGCTCGTAAGCCACCGTATCGGTGATGAGCGTATCAATCGAATCGCCCTTTTCCCCTTGTGCCGTCATTGGCACATTTGCGGCAAATACCAGTGTTGCCGCCATTAAAAAGAGAAATATATGTATTGTTTTTGTCTTCATAAGAAAAAAATATAGGAGTCGATAAGTAGGCGAGTTGACAAGTTGTCCGGTAAGCTGTCAAAGACTTGGTTACAACTTTAAGCACAACCAATGTCTTTGCTAACTCGTCCGCGTTGTTAACGTGTCAACTCCAATTCCTCACTCCACTCCCGTATGTCCATATCCGCCACTGCCTCTTTCGGTTTCGTCCAGCAATTCAACCAATTGAAATTCGGCTTGTTCGTGTTTGGCTATCACCATCTGGGCAATGCGTTCGCCATCGTTAATGATAAAATCTTCGTTCGAGAAGTTGATGAGCAACACCATGATTTCACCGCGATAGTCGGCATCAACCGTGCCTGGCGAATTGAGAACAGTGATACCCTTCTTCAAAGCCAACCCACTGCGAGGGCGTATTTGTGCTTCATATCCGGGGGGCAGAGCAATGTGCAAACCCGTTTTTACCAGCTTACGCTCCATCGGTCGCAATACGATGGGCTGATCGATGTTGGCACGCAAGTCCATGCCGGCACTCTGCGAAGTGGCATAAGTGGGCAAAGGCTGATGCCCATTGTTGATAACCTTTATTTCAATCATTGGTCAATGGCTTATTACTTAATGATGCAAATTTATCAAATATTATTCAGATAAGGGAATTAATATAATTAAAATGAGCGTATATATCTAAAAAAATGCGTAAGTTTGCACCATCTGTAAGCGAGCAAAATAGGCTGAATTGCATCGTAATATAGCCTCATTTGAATCGCAATTCAGACTCGACTGCATGGCGGTTTAGTCTGAATTGAATGGAGAAAGATGATTGGTTGTGTGGCAATAGGGCATCAGTCGGCTTCTAAAATGGCATTGATTGGGTTTTATCAGGCAAGTCCGCCTTGTCCGATTGATTTGCCTTGTCCGGTGGAATGTAAAAACTTGCTTAGTTGCCACCAAAGCCCTTGCAACCTCCTTGCAAATATTGCTCAAGCCAATTCTCCTCACCCTGACAAACCAAAGCATCATGACCAATAACAGAATGAAATGGGAACAGCTGATTTCCAATAAGCGATTAGGACAAGAAGGACGCCACTTGGAGCGACGAGACGACCGCTCTGAGTTTAAACGCGATTACGACCGATTAATCTTTTCGGCTCCTTTCCGTCGACTACAGAATAAAACTCAGGTCTTCCCCTTGCCTGGCAGTGTGTTCGTTCATAATCGTCTGACACACAGCCTGGAAGTGGCTTCGGTGGGTATGTCTTTGGGCTCAGACGTGGCTCAGCGTCTCAAACAGAAGCATCCCCATCTTGCGGGTACGCTGTTTGAAGAGATTGGCACTATTGTCAGTGCGGCTTGCCTGGCTCACGACATGGGTAATCCGCCTTTCGGACATAGTGGCGAGAAAGCCATACAAACATTTTTTAGCGAAGGACCCGGGCAGTTGTTGCAATCGAAGGTGAGCAGCGACTTTTGGAACGACCTCATACGGTTTGAAGGAAACGCCAATGCCTTTCGTTTGTTGACCCACCGTTTCAATGGCAGGCGTGCCGGTGGCTTTGTTATGACCTATACCATGCTTGCCTCTATCGTGAAATATCCCTATGCTTCGGCAGCAGGAAGCAAGAAGGGAAAGTTCGGTTTTTTCACCTCGGAGTGGCCAACCTATGACGCCATCGCTCGCGAATTGGGTATTCTCCGCACTTCATCCGATGGCGAACCGCCACGCTATGTGCGTCATCCCTTGGTCTATCTGGTAGAGGCTGCCGATGATATTTGCTATGAAATAATGGACATTGAGGATGCTCACAAATTGCGAATACTGGGTTTTGAAGAAACGGAGAACTTGCTGTTGAGCTTCTTTGATGAAGACCGACAAGCACAAATACGCCAACGAGTGATTGAAGAAGGCGTGAGCGATGAACAGGAAAAGGTGGTGTATATGCGTTCTTGTGTTATCGGAATGCTTGAGAAACTATGCGTAGAAGCCTTTGTCGACAACGAAGACGCTATTTTGGAAGGACGTTTGGAAGGCAGTCTGATCGATTATATCGACCCGCGTGCCAAAGCTGCCTATAAGCATTGCACCCGCGTTTCAAAGCAAAAAATATATAACAGCAAGCCTGTGCTCGACGTGGAGCTGAGTGGTTATAAAATCATGGACACGCTAATGACCGTCTTGGTGGAGGCTGCCGTTCATCCCGAACGTTATTATTCGCAACAAATCATCCACCGTTTCAGTTCGCAATATGATATTCACAGCGACAACCTCGAAACCCGATTGCAAGCCGTGGTCGACTATATCAGTGGTATGACCGACATCTTTGCCCTCGACATTTATCAAAAAATCAACGGCATTTCTTTGCCCATAGTATAGAACGAAACAATCTTCCTCAATCCGACTCCTGGTCGTTATCCGGACGAAAGGGAAAGGCTGAAGTTGGATTGGGGAAGGTATGGTTCGCCCGGAAAACCGAAAACTTAGAATCCCGAGTCCTCCCCAATTATCAACTCATTAGCTTGTCAACTTAAAACTCCCCGACTTGATACCCCAATTACTCAAATATCAAGCATCTTCATACAATGGAAAATACAACGGTTTGCCCTTGCAAGTCAGAGACTTATATGCTTTAAAGCTCAATTTCTCATCCTCTGTTACCTGATTCTTCACTCAGCAACTTATGTTTTGTAAGAAATAAAAATATTTTTTTGCAAAAACTATTGATTATTTTAGAATTTATATGTAGCTTTGCCATGTCCTATGTCGTGATTTCTTACTTATTTTGCAGCACCGAAGTGAGAGTATCGACATCAGACAAGGTCTAAGAGCAATGGTGCTTGGACAAACAGCTAAATGATTATGTTTAACCGGTGTGCTGCATTATGAAGCTTTATGAATAAAAAATTTACTCTTATCATGTCCCTGTTCTTGCTTTTGGGCTTGTCGGCTCATGCACAAGATTCATGGAATCCCACTGTTGACGATGCAAAGTATGTGAACATCGGGGAGAAGGCTGCAACCATTACTCCTGCAACATCGGCAGACGACAACTCCCACTGGTACATCATTTGCCAGAAGCGTTTGGGCGAAAGTCCGCTTTATAACACCGGTAACACTATTTTGAAGCGTGCAGCTTCCAATGTTACTCCCGGTTCATTGAGCGGGACTACTGTGGCAGAGTCAAAGCTGTATTTGGTGAGATTTATCAAAAACACCGAAGTAACAGAAGAAGGTGTTTATAAGGTGCAGTTTGCCAACGGCGACTATATCACCAGTGATCTTACTGCAGGTACGCCTGGAGCCGACTTCTACTTCTACAATATCAACAATATGGATACCCACTTCGGCTGGAACCTCTACGACTATGGTGTGTATGCAAACATCGTAGACAATAACGGAGCCGGTAATACATTGGCTTATTGGGAACGAGACAAAGTGAATGAGGTTGGAGGAAACAACGACTGGAGCGTTTATCCTGTTACCTTCGCTGAAGCTGTAGTTAACGTTACCTATATTGTAAAGATGAATGGTAAGACTATTAAGCAAACAATCGTCCAGCAAGCAGTGGGTTCGCCTACCAAACTTCCTGATGTTCTTGTCAACGAATTCTGCGACTATACTTACGACATCGCCACTATACCCAATACCAATACTACAGTTACTGCAACCGCTACGACAAGTGCTACTTCACCCATCGTATTCTCTTCAAGCTTTGAAACCGCAACATGGTATAACTTGATCTTGAGAAACGATAGTTATCCCGCTTATAACTCATCGGCAACTCCTAACGTTACCAATCCTGAAGTACAAGGCGAATCTTCTGATCCCGCTAACCAATGGGCATTTGTGGGTACTCCCTATAGATTCTCTATCTACAACAAGGCAGCCGGTAACGCTTTGACATTGGCTACACCTACATCGACAGGCTCTGATGATGCCGGTGGTACGACATTTGCTGTGATGACCAGCGACTATGTGACCAACCCCAACCACGAATGGGAAATCAAAGGCAGCACTTATGCCGCTAATGGTTTCTACCTCTTTAATGACGAAGGCCATGCCTTGAACCATAGAGGTAATGTGGGTGTATCTTATTGGACCGGTGGCTACGATTCAGGTTCAACCTTCACAGTTACCGAAGTTGTTGCAACAGGTATCAACCAAGTGAGCAAGGATGTTAACGATAAAAATGCCCCTGTTTACAATCTTGCAGGACAACGCGTTAGCAAGCCTGCACAAGGTGTTTATATCCAAAATGGAAAGAAGTTTGTGGTGAAGTAAGCATCACCAGGCAATCTTTTGCTCCTGTCTTTATCGGCTATGAAACCGTTAGACACGATGGGAGAACTGAGACCAAATGAAAAAAGAGTCGGAGTTGATGGATAGGTTCATCAATTCCGACTCTTCTTGTTGTTGATTATTTGACATATGGAAGGGGGCCATATCTTAAAACAGCGAGATATTGGCCATTGCTGCGATACATATAGATGGTAAAGAGGTAGCTATTATTTACGGGAGAAGTTCCGCCTTTATAGAATTTGTTGCCGTTTTCTTCCAAATCCCACGACGTACCCGGATATCTTTCAGATAGCCGTTTTGCCATTTCCTCAACTTGTTGGCGTGCTTCAGCCTTGGTTGCAACCTTTCTTGTAAGACGTGCCTCGTTGAGAAATGTTTTTCCCTCGTTGTTCTTTTGGAAATTGAACACAACGTCGTTGAAAGTCAATCCCAAATGTTCTTTATTTTTATATGCGATCTGTGTTGGACTTGTTGCTGTGGGGATGCCAAACAATGTTTCAAGTTGTTGTGACGCTTCTGCATAATTTACTCCAAATTCTACTCCCGAAAAATCAGCTTTTGTTGCAGCATTGCCCACCAAAGAAATGATGATAAGAGCTGCCAATAAAATTTTTTTCTTCATTATTCTATTTTGTTTTATAGTGCAAAGTTATAAAACAAAAGAAAGATAACCCATTGTTTCGCCCTTTTTCTTTATTTATTCATGTGATGGCTTTCTGCGGTTTTAAGGTGTATTCTATGCCTTAAATCAGCCGTTAGGCAGTGATATTGCCCTCTAATAGTATTTGTATTTTTGTGTTTACACACAAAAATAAATATTAATTAACTTTGGCTTTGTAAAAAAAGAGATATAATATGCAGGTTGATTGGTGATTTTTTCCTAACTTTGCATCACTGAAAGTAACTGTTAAATGTAATCTTTGGGCTGCAATTATTCGTGAGATATGCAGACTTCCATGATGTTATCACGAGCAAAATTAACTCAATAATGAAACATGGGGCAGGTCTTATGCTGTCCATAGTGGAAGAAAACTTATTGCACTTCACAATTTTGTAGGTATCAACAGATAAATTACTGTGTGTTACTTTTATCCGTAGGCATTTTGGCAGATACACTTTGTCAATGCTTATGCTGCGAGATAGTTTGAAATAACAGGGTAATATAAATGGATATACGCAGTGATGCGTGGTGTAAATAAGTTGAATATTAAGGGTTTTATTTATCAAAACATCAGCTTAATGATGTTGCGACAACATCTTAAGTAAGTTAAAACGGCTGAGTAATTGGACAACAATTATTCAGCCTTTCTTTTGTCTTTTGCTCTTCCTTCTCCTTTATGTTCTCTCTTCTTTCTTTGTTTTCTTTCTCCAATCTCTTGTCTTTGGCTAAGTAAAAGCATACCTTTCAGGCATCAATTCAGCCTTAATTGCAAGGCGATATGTGGCGAAGTGTGAGTGGATGTAGGTATTCTGTGCGAGTGATTAGTGATGAAGTACGGGGTATTAGTGATAAAGTAGGGTTGATGAAGGTATAAAAAAGAGGATATGCTCGTGGTTGTTGAGCATATCCTCGGATGTTATTTTGTCTGTATAGACCATCACCTGGCATCGCTTTTCTTTTCTATCCTTGCGAAAAGAGGCGTCTTTTCATGCAGATAGAAGAGGGCGGCGATTAGAGGTTGGGATTGATTTTGCTCCATTCAGACAATTCGGGAACGATGTTGAGAGTAATCAACTCGTCACGCATCTTGCAGAGGTGAGCATAGCTTGCGTCCAATGCTGCGATTTCTTCGGGTGTACCAGTGGGAACCTTGAATGTGCAACCGTTCTGGTCGAGGGTTGTATCCATCGCCATCATGATGTGGTTGTACTTATCGGTTTGTACATAAGTACCGGCAGGCCAGTTGAATTTCTCGCCACCCATCACGGCACGGATCATTTCAACAGAGAGGTACGAAGGGCTTTGGAATGATGAGCGACCACGCAATTTGATGATAGCTGCACCGCCTTGGCATACATCTTTCTTCATTTGAGTCCACTCTTCTTCAGAGAATTCGGGTGTACCGATGATGTCGTTCAATGGCTTTCCATCGATTTTTACTTGTGAGCCGAACACTGCCATTTGTTCTCCGTGACCACCATATGTGGTACAGCCTGTAACAGCTGTTTGCTTAACGTTGAACTTCTTGGCCAAAGCACTTTGCAAACGAGTTGAATCGAGACCTGCAAGTGTAGTAACCTGACCCGGTTTCAAGCCGGAATAGAGCAATGTAACAAGGCCTGTGAGGTCGGCAGGGTTAAAGATGATAACCACATGCTTAACGTCGGGACAGAACTCTTTGATGTTCTTGCCAAGACCTTCGGCAATCTCGCAGTTGCCTTTGAGCAAGTCTTCGCGTGTCATACCTTCTTTACGGGGAGCACCACCGGAAGAGATGATGTATTTGGCGTTGGTGAATGCCTCTTTCACGTCAGTGGTAGCTGTGATGTTAACATCGCCAAATCCACATTGACGCATTTCTTCTGCCACACCTTCGGGTGAGAAAACGTCGTAAAGACAGATTTCACTTGTCAGACCCATCATTAACGCTGTCTGAACCATGTTGCTGCCAATCATACCGGCAGCACCTACAATCGTAAGTTTCTCGTTGGTTAAAAATTTCATAAGTGTACTATTTATGTAATAAAACAATAATTCTTCTTGTCTTCGACCGGTAGGGTCGGGCTTTTTGATGAGATGAATATCGGGTTGTCATCATACCTACCTACTTATTGCAAAGGTAGTAAAAATAGTGCTATATGTGTGCGATATTCTGTCTTTAAATTGTTAATACTTTGTGAAAATCACAGGTCTGACATATAGAGTTGGCAAATGCCACGTCTGAACGTGGCATTTGCTTGGGATGATTCGTTTTCATTCAGTTTCACCAACTGCCCCACTTTTGATTCCGATGCCCCCGCATAACCTATCCTTGCGGATGAATGTAGCTCTGCAAAGCATCAATATATGCCTCAAAAGCCTTCCGACCGACAGTCGTTATCCGGCAGGTTGTCCGTGGTCGTTTGCCGTTATATCCTTTCTCGATGGTGATATATCCGGCGGTGTTGAGCTTGTCTATCTGAATGCTCAGGTTGCCTGCCGTCGCCCCGGTGCGTTCCTTGAGGTAAACAAAGTCTACCTCTTCGACATTGATGAGCATGGAAATGACGGCAAGACGTAGCTCACTGTGTAATAAAGGATCCAACGGTTTGTACATAAGCCTCCCTCCTTACTCTTTGTTTCGCATATTGATTATAACACCGGGGAATATCAGGCAGATGACGGCAGTTATTGCCACAGTCAGCAATTGATAGCCTCCGGTACAGATGATACTGAGAATCGCCCCCAAGGAACTACCTGTAACACTGCTCCATATAATAATCTTGCTCTTGAGGATGAAGCCCGAAATAGTGGCACAAAGTCCCAACATCAAGACAATCAGGAATGTTATCGGGTACATTGTGAGGGTAACTGTTGAAGGGGTATAATACTTGCAGATGACAATATAGAAGAATGCGGAAAGGAAAGGTTGAGCAAGTGCGAAGATAGCAAACGCACACCAGATATATCCCAGCGTCTGAGGAATGAAGCCTGTTGGGGTAGGTTTATGCCTGTTCCTCATCGTTTTTTCGATCAAATAGCCGACAAATGCCATTACAAACCAAAGCAAATTCCAGATAGAACCGCCTGCATGATTCCAAAGATAGCTGATGATCAATGCCGTGAAGCATACCAAGCAACCCCAGATAATCATGGGCGTACCTGCGTGCTGCATTGCATCCTTCCTGCTCTGTTCCATACTTCTCTTGATGATTTCCAAACTCTGTTCGGGAGTCAAGTTTTCAATTGTTTCCATACACGTTGTTTTTTGAAAGTTAATACAATTTGAAAGGATAGATATATCTATTACATTGCAAACATAAATTAGTTTATAATATAAACCAAATAAATGTTTATTAAATTGCAAGAAAGAGCAAATAATTAACTTTTATTTAGTATTTTGGTGTATTATTGGCTGTTTTTCCTCTATTGACGAGATAGGAAAATACAGGTTTTGTCATTTCAATTTTAATGACTAATTTAGCGAATGAATGTCCGAAGATGAGGGATTTCCGCATGATACGGACAATTCAAGGAATAAGAATCTTGTAAATTATAATACGAACGACATGAATATCAACGAAAGATTAGCCGCATTGCGTGAAATAATGAGCCGAGAGCATTTGGCAGCATTCATATTCCCAAGTACCGATCCGCATCAAGGCGAGTATGTTCCCGATCATTGGAAGGGCCGTGAGTGGATTTCCGGCTTCGACGGATCGGCAGGTACGGCGGTCGTAACACTTGAAAAAGCAGCTTTATGGACCGACTCTCGTTATTTTATTGCTGCCGAAGAGCAGTTGAAAGACACCGGGTTCGAGCTAATGAAGATGGGGGTGAAAGGTACACCAACGCTGAGTGAATGGCTGGGTGATGAACTGAAAGACAGCGATTGGACTGAGGTGGGCGTCGACGGTTGGGTTTGTTCGCATACCTTTGTCGCAGGATTGGTGGCAGAATTGCGTAGAGTGGGTGGCATAACGGTGCGAACCAATTTTGACCCCTTGCAGCAGTTGTGGAGTGATCGCCCGATTCTGCCGCAGACACCGGTAGAAATTCAGCCTTTGGAGTTGGCCGGCGAGCGGAGCAAAGATAAACTCGGGCGAGTGCGTCGGGCGTTGATTAGACAACATGCCGATGGTATGATTGTGTCGACATTGGATGATATAGCGTGGGTTCTCAATCTTCGTGGTGCGGATGTGCATTGCAATCCCGTCTTTGTCGCTTATCTTTTAATTTCTCCCACGCGTACGATTCTTTATATCGATGATAAAAAACTCCCGACCAGCGTGAAGACCTATCTGGAGGATGAGGGTGTTGAGGTGAGTGGATATGCCAATTTACTGAAAGAGTTGAAACACTATTCAGGTTATAATATCTTGCTCGATCCCGACCAAACCAATGAAGCCGTGTGGAAGGGAGTGGGAGAAATAGAAAGAGTTGCTGCTCCCTCGCCCATACCGATGATGAAAGCTGTGAAGAACGAAGCTGAGATGGAGGGATTCAGAAGGGCGATGCTGAAAGATGGAATTGCGATGGTGAAGTTCTTGAAATGGCTCATTCCGGCTGTAGAAAAAGGAGGACAGACAGAGATAACGGTGAGCAACGAGCTGCTGAGACTGCGTTCTGAACAACCGCTTTTTAAGGGTCTTTCGTTTGATACCATTGCCGGATACGAGGCTCATGGTGCCATTGTGCATTATTCTGCCACGCCGCTTACAGATGCACCTTTATCGTCAAAGGGATTGTTATTGTTGGATAGTGGTGCTCAGTATCAAGACGGAACGACAGATATCACCCGCACTATCGCCTTGGGAGCATTGACTGAAGAAGAAAAAATGGCTTATACCTTGGTGTTGAAGGGGCATATCGATGTGCAGATGTGTAAGTTTCCGACGGGCGTTAGTGGCACGCAATTGGATGTGTTGGCACGCCAAGCCTTATGGAAAGAAGGTTTTAACTTCTTTCATGGCACCGGGCATGGAGTGGGAAGTTACCTCAATGTGCATGAAGGACCACAACAGATACGCATGGAATATCGTCCTGCTCCCTTGTTGGCAGGCATGACTGTCACCGACGAACCCGGTTTATATCTGGCTGGTAAGTTTGGGGTGAGAATAGAAAACTTATTGTTGGTTGTGCCTTATCGCAGCACCGAGTTTGGCGATTTTCTGCAGTTTGAAACGCTGACACTATGCCCCATCGATACCACGCCAATCTTAATCGACTTGCTAAGTGCGGAAGAGCGTCAGTGGCTGAATAGTTATCATCAGCGTGTCTTCCAACTTTTGTCGCCTTATTTGAATGAAGACGAGGCAGAATGGTTAAAAGAGAAGACGCAGGAGATATAAACTTGAATATCCGATAGGCGATGTTGATGGATAAGTATAAAAGGGAGTGAACCAAGGATATGCCGATGGCATGTCGTGAGTTCATTCCCTTTTATTAACCTTATCTCGAACTTAGGTTTTCTGTCAGCCCAATATCATTGTACACAACAGGCTGTTTTGCGGCAAATCATCACTTGTACTTTCGCTTGTTGAGCGAAGAATGCAAGAGAAAAAAAGAAGAAAGAGGATGCAAGGTATTAAGGATTGACGCGGAACTTTTTTTCTATCATTCCACGATAATCGTTCACTCGCAATACGATATGGGTGCCTTTGGGCAGTGGATAAGCGGGGATGCTGATGTAGCCTTGTGATGAATAGTATTGCGGAGCTTGGTTTTGGGCATGTGTAAGACGCAAGAATAGTGTGTTTTCGCCATCCTCCGATTCTGTTATCGAATCGCATACCACCCCCATTCGTTGGGGGATAACTTCTCCGTTCACCTTTCCTGTCTTGACCATAAAAGCGATGTTGAGGTAACGTTGGTTATTGCTCATCCACGCACTTTGAAAGGTGAGCGGGTCAGAACCGATGGTGTCGACCAAAGCAAAATGAACAACGGGAATATGTTTGACGTTGATGACCTCCACCCGTTGGTCTTTCTTTTGATAATAGAGCAAGGCTCGGTAAGTGGTGTCGGGTGTCAATGCCCAAGAAGTGGATAGAGGAGAGGCGAAATGAATAGTATCTCCCTCATCGTTTACGGCTTGATATAGAGCTTTGTCTGCATTGGAACGCACCACCACGAAGTCGGCTCGAAGCCACGAATATTGGCTGTCTCCGTCTTCATAATTGCCGTGTTCGCATGCCGCCAGCACAGCAATGAGCAGGCTCCATATCAGCAACCAACGTTTCATCTCACTGATAAAAAGTTTTTCAATGGGTTGGCATACATCTCTAAAATTCTGTCGCAGAGAAAGCTTTCATCTCTGTTTGCCACTCTGATTTTATCGAGTTGTCCCGCCAGATATTTTTCAAAGATAGCTTGGTCTTGCTCTGTGTAGTGGTCGTTCATGGTTGTTGAGCCGGCCAAAAGGTCGGCAGCTATGTAATTGTTGGGATACATGCGATAGTTGCGGTATATCTTTTGGTCGATATGTTGTGCCACGGCAGCAAACAATTCGGCTTTGGGCATGTTTCTATTCAATGTGTCGAGGAAGTCGTTGATGCACGCGGCACAATGATAGTGGATATATCCCTTGTATCCCATGATGCCTGTTTGCATACTCAAAACATCGTCTTCGGCACTCTTTTTGAAGTCGGCAATATCGCGTTTCTGCTGCATTTCCTGTGCTTTGAGATAGTCGCAAGGATCAAATTCGTACGAGATAGACAGTGGCACGATGCGTAAAGCCTTGAGTCGGTCAATCACATCGCCTTCTCCACCGATGGTAAGCATTTTGAGCAAAGCCTCTTGTGTGCGGTCGTTTGAGTCTTTGGCACGTCCTTCTCGTTGTGCAATCCAGATGTTGTCGTCTTTATGCTGCATCACAAAGTGGATGTATTCGGAGAGTCGTTTGCTGGCGATGAGTGTCTGGCGGATGGGCAAATTGCGTTCTACGATAAAAGCTTTACACACTCTTACGAGATGTTTCACCCAAGGCAGGGAAAGGAGATTGTCGCCAATGGCAATCTCACAAGTGGTGTCGCACTGCTCATCGAAGAGAAGCATAGAGAGGAAAGCCGAGTCTAAAACAATGTCCCTATGGTTGCTGATGAAGGTATGACGTTTGTTTTTGTCGATGGCTTGCATGTCGATGGTACATCCCTTGGATGCTTGTTTTACAAGATTCTTAAGGAAGGGATATGCCAATTTCTTCTGTACTTCGAGGTTGGTGGTGCAGCTTTTCAATGTTTGTGCCAACTCTTTTTCTTTCATTTGTGGGAAGATGTGGGCCATTACCACCTTGAACTGTTCATTGGCCAGCAGCCGGTCGAACACTTGAGGGAGTTCTTCTGCCGTGTAAGGGCGTATAGAATCGAATTCTGCAGGAATCTGTACCATAGTAGTTATTGTTGCCTGAATCGGCCATCCGGCCGCTGGGATTGGTATTTATTGTTTGCTTAGCTTCCCGACTGCCATCAAAACTGATTCTCAATGATGTCGGCAAGTACATCTTTCATCTCTAAACCGGCAGCCTTTACCTGCTGGGGAATAAAGCTGGTGGGAGTCATTCCAGGTGTGGTGTTTACCTCGATGAGGTTGATTTGTTCTTCTCCCTCTGCATTTTTAGAGATGATATAATCGATGCGGATGATGCCGTTGCAATCTAAGATGTCGTAGATGCGGCTGGTTTCTGCTGCCACTTTTTGTGCAGTTTCGGGCGATAAACGTGCAGGTGTAATTTCTTCCACTTGTCCGTTATACTTCGCATCGTAGTCGAAAAACTCGTTATGGCTCACCACTTCTGTTGCAGGGAACACCACACTCTTGTCTTTTGTCTTATAGCAACCGATGGAAATTTCAGTGCCTTGCAACATCGATTCGATCATAACGTCGCTGTCTTGCATCATAGCGAGACGCAATGCCGGTGCCAACTGGTCCACGTTTTTAACCTTTGATACGCCAAAACTTGAGCCGTCGGCTGCAGGTTTTACAAAACAAGGCATGCCCACTTTGCTTTCCACTTCCTTTTCATTGATTTTGTTAATGTCGGTACGCTTCACGAGCATGCTATTGGCTACGTTAACACCAAACCCACGGAGATAATTGTTCAGCACATATTTGTTAAAGGTGAGAGCCTCTACCAAGAGATTGCTGGTAGAATAAGGGATGTGGACCAATTCAAAATAACCCTGTAAGATGCCGTTTTCGCCGGGAGTGCCGTGGATAGTGATATAGGCATAATCGAAAAAGACCGTTTCTTGGGGTGTAGTGAAAGAGAAATCTTTCTTATTGACAGGTACAACAATGCCGTCGTTCAATTCCACATTCCATTCCAAACCTTTTATGTCTACGATATAGACATTGTATTTATCGTGATTGAAAAATGAATATAGTCCGTATGCAGAACGTCTTGATACTCCGTATTCTGAAGAGTCTCCTCCGCAAACGATGGCGATGTTTCGTTTTGTTTCTTTCATTTCTTTGTATGTTTTGTAGCCTTGAGCGAGTGAGTTTTCTATATATTGCGACTCTGCTTTTAGCTTATTTGGGGGTTACTTGTTTGCTTTGATGGTGATAGAGCTGTTTTTTTTAGTATATTGTTTCACTGAGTATCTCTTCGTGTATCGCTCCATCACTCTGCTGATAAGCGTTTACGCCATTTTTCGAGCAGCTGTTCCATGTCTTGGGGGATAGGCGTTGTGAAGTTCATTTCTTCGCCTGTGTGAGGATGAATAAAACCTAAGGTGCGGGCATGGAGTGCTTGTCGTGGGCAGAGTTTGAAGCAATTTTGGATATATGCCTTATAACTGCTAGTGCGATCGCCACGCAATATCTCGGTTCCTCCATATCTCTCGTCGCCAAACATGGGATGTCCGATATGCTTCATGTGTGCTCGTATCTGATGGGTTCTTCCTGTTTCTAATATGCATTCCACAAAGCTAACATAGCCAAAACGTTCCAAAACCTTGTAGTGAGTAACGGCATGCTTGCCTATTTCGGAGTCGGGAGGGAAGACACACATGCGGAGTCGGTCTTTCGGATCGCGTGCAATGTTGCCCTCGATGCGTCCTTCGTCTTCCACGAAGTTGCCCCATACCAGTGCATTATATTGTCGTTGGGTCGACTTCTTGAAAAATTGCAGACCGAGGTTTCTTTTTGCTTCGGGTGTCTTTGCCACAACAAGAAGTCCACTGGTGTCTTTGTCGATGCGGTGAACCAAACCCACTTCAGGGTCGTTAGGATCGAAAGAAGGAATGTTTCGTAAGTGCCAAGCCACAGCATTGATGAGTGTTCCGTGGAAATTTCCTGCTCCGGGATGCACCACAAGACCGGCAGGCTTGTTGATAACCATCAGATAGTCGTCTTCGTAGACAATGTCGAGAGGAATATCTTCGGCTTCGATGGTGTTGTCGTGTTTGGGACGATCGAGCATCAGCGTGATGATATCGTCGGGTCGAACCTTATAGTTGCTTTTGACAGGTTGACCATTGACATGCACAAAACCTGCGTCGGCAGCTTTCTGAATGCGGTTTCTGCTGGAGTGTTGGAGCTTGTCGGTCATGAACTTGTCAATGCGTACCGACTCCTGTCCTTTATCGACCACAATCTTCAAGTGTTCGTATAATTCGCCGCTTCCTTCTTCTTGTGCGTCTAAGAGGTCGTCTCCCTCCAATTCGTCAATATCTTCTATGTATTCTGTCATCTATTGTTTGCGTTGCTCTTTGTTGTTGTTTGTATCCTATACCTTATTGTGTAGGCTGCTCCACCGGTGTGAATGGATCGGCAGGAGATTGAGGCTCTTCCGGTTTTACCTCTTCAAATTCGTCGGTTTCTTCTGCCCCTTCTGCCATTTCTATCTCGGGATAGTCGGGTTCCACATAGTTAATCGAGTCGCCTGCATCTCTCATCCCGTTACCCACGAGAATGATAACGGTGGCATCGATGGGTACTTTAGAGCCTGTGAGCATTTGTTTGCCGTTGACAACCACTCCATATACCCAATCTTTCTCACCGGGAATAAACTTGGGAGGACCCACCTTAAAGCCTAAGGCGGTAAGTTTGGCGATGGCTTCGCGCATCGAACTGTTGTCGATGATATCGGGTAGGGTGAGGGTTGGCGTACTCGAGGCGTTAATGGTTACATATATCACTCGCCCCGGTTTTACCTTATGTCCCGGCTCTATCGATTGGTCGAGAATACAATCGGCAGGTAATGTCTTGACATATCCCGTATCTGCAACGACAATTTCCAGGTCGAGATCGGCCAATATGTGTTCGGCATCATTGAAAATTTTATGTTTTATATTCGGAACGACAATCTCTTCGCCGTGGTGAGTATATAGCTCGATACCATATTTTATGCCGAAGACCAATCCTACAACCACCAAAAACATGGTTATGAGATTGCCCCAGAGTGCCATACTCAAGAATTTCCCGAAAAATTCAGATGGTTTCATTCTCTTCGTTGATTAATATTGGCAAAGTTACAGTAAATAGGAGAGAATTCAAAGAATTGTTTCTTAAATCTCTATATCTTTTGATATGGCAAGGGTTTTCTGCTTTCTTATTGTGATGGACCATTTGGAAGAGTTCTGTTTTCCATGCCTTCTCTATTATTTATTATACAAAAAACATCACGACTATCTGTGCAATGATGACCCGGAGGAACATACCTAACGGATAAACCGAGGCATAACTGATAGAGGGAGTTTCGCCTTTGACGGTGTCGGTGGCATAGTTGAGTGCCATGGGGTTAGCCATAGACCCGCATAGTACGCCACATATCGTGCCGAAATCCAGCTTACGAGTGCGAAGGGCAATGGTTCCTATGATGAGGATGGGGATGATGGTGAGGCAGAAACCTACACCAATCCATAGCAATCCCTCCGGTCTCACTACGACATGGAAGAAGTCTTTGCCTGCATCCAAACCTAAGCAGGCAAGATAGAGTGACAAGCCGAGCTGACGAAGCATGAGCGAAGCACTGCGAGTGGTATAGGAAATGAGGTGAAAGCGAGGGCCGATAGACCCCACCAAGATACCCATAATGATGGGGCCTCCTGCTATTCCTAATCGCACAGGAGCACTCATTCCCGGGAAGTGGATGGGGATAGTTCCTATGGCTAAGCCGAGAAGCATGCCCAAGAAGATTGCTCCGAGATTGGGTTCTTTCAGTTCTTGCACGGCATTGCCTAAGTATTTTTCAACATTTTCCAATGCTTGATGTTCACCCACCACTGTTACGCGGTCTCCGTATTGCAAGCGTAAATCGTTTGTTCCCAATAGTTTGGTGTCGCCCCGAAGCACCCTGCTCACATTCACTCCATAGGTGGTGCGAAGGCGAAGACTGCCCAACTTTTTGCCGTTGAGCATCGGCCTGGTGATGACGATAATCTTCGACTCCACTTTTGAGTCGAGATGATTCCAATCTATCTGGTCTCTGTTCCAATCGTTGTCCACCTTTTTGCCAAAGAGAAGCTCCATACCGCCAACTTCATCGTCGGTGGTGATGATGAGAACGTTATCGCCTAACTTCAGTTGCGTGGTGGAAAGGGGAACAATAACCTGCTCTCCACGCCATATACGCGATATAATGAACTTGATGTGAGCCATCTGAGAAATTTGTGCAATGGTTTTGCCGTGGATGCCTTGATTCACCACTTCGTATTGTACCACAAAGGTGTGGTCTTCGTCGGCGGTAGACTTGGCAACCATATTAGCCGGTTTTACCACGAATTTTCGCAAGAAAATCATTGCCAATATAACACCGATTACACCCAAAGGATAGGTTACGGCACAGCCCAGAGCTGCACTTCGAGTGGGCAATCCTAGGTGTCCTAGTGCTTGTTGGGCGGCTCCCAGGGCCGGGGTGTTAGTGGTCGCACCGGATAAGATGCCCATCATCGTAGGGATGGGGATGGCTGTGAGTTGACAGAAAAGAATGGCTAAGCCCGTACCAAGCAGAATAACGGCAAGTCCCCAAAGATTGAGTGAGATGCCTTCTTGTCGCATGGCACCGAAAAAGTTGGGACCGACATGCAGACCGAGGGTATAAACAAACAATACAAGTCCGAAGGTTTCGGCATATTCGGACATTTGTGGCGATATGTTTAAGCCGAAGTGTCCGGCTATAATACCTATAAAAAAGACAAATGCTACACCCAGAGATATTCCTCTGATGTGTATTTTGCCTAATGCGAGTCCTACGAAGCACACCAGCGATAAGACGATAATCGACTGAAAAGCGGAGTGAATGGAGAACAAGCCATTGAACCAATCCATGTTATATTCTCTATATTTTGTTTTTATAAAAAGTGTGTCTGGTGCTGTTTCAACGTTCTTCTATTTATCTAAAAGCGTTTCAACTTCTTCTTGTTAACACTCTTTAAACTGTGTGCAAAGTTAATGCAAACTGCACGAATGGCAAAATATAAAGCCTCTTTTCATATTGCCTGCCTTGTGTCTCTTGCGATGAGGCGGAGTAAAACTAACAAAAAAGCACCCCTTAGGAGGAGTGCTTTTTTGTTATTTCTCATGCCGGTTGAGCAAGATGATGCTTGCTTGCCGCATGTTTTGTCAAGCAGTCTACTTTTGTAGATATTTCTTTCCGTTTTTCACTACCACGCCTTTATAGTTGGCATCTACACGTTGTCCTGCCAAGTTATAAATCGCTTCTTGTGTTTTATTGCCTACTTCTGCATTTACGTTGTTGATACCGGTGGTAACTGTCTCGATGCTGATGGGCAAAAGTTGGTAGTTGGTATTGTAGACTGACACGATGGCGGTGAGAGTATTATTGGTGCTTCCGCTTTCAATCTTGGTGCTTGTGGGCAGAGCATTCAATGTTTTGTTATACACCTCTATACGCTCTTCTCCTACTACAGCGTAAAGTCTGTTGCTCGCACTGTCAAGCTGTACATTGTCAATCTTCACCAATTTACCCAACATATCTTCGGCTTTCACGCCGTTCAATGTGGCAGGTTGCGGTGTGGGAGCTGTTCCTTGTGTGGTACGAAGGTCCTTGTCGTTGGTGTCCTCACCGGCAGAAATGATTTCGGGTAAGTTGTTGAAGCGGTCAAATTTACATACCAATGTTCCGTTGATGCGTGTTCCCGGAGCGTAGTTCAAGCCTGTTTTGTAGAACATAATGGCTCCCGACTCATCTGCTACAAACATGTTATCATTGCCGGCTGCCAAGACAATTGCATCTTTCAGCACGAGTTTGGCAATTTCTTTATTACTCAATACTTTTATTTCGGCAATGCTATTGCGAGTTGCAGGGAATGTGTAAGTATGGGTAACGATAAAGCTCTTCTTGTTGCTGGGATTGAAAGCGATGGCTTTAACCGTAGTGAAGTTGGAAATGGTGATGGGGGCTGTGAATGTTTCTCCATTTACGTCGCTTGGGTTAGATTCGTCAAGTGTGTAGCGAATTGTATAACCTTCTGGAGCGGTGATGTTGAGTTGGAAGGGGGCAAAATAGTTGCCTGTGGTATGAGAGAATACAGGCGATTCCACCACTTCTGTATCTTCAGTCGCTTTTGTTATCACTGCAGAGTTGAAACAAAACTGTCCGGCATACGCTTTGTCGTGTCTTGTGCCGTACATGGCTTGATTGCTCACGGTAAACTCAATGCGTGTAACCGGTGACGGTGCAGTCCAAGTGGCTGTTTTTGCTTCTTTATCGGCTTTGGGTATATCTCCTTGTGAGGGAGTTATATCTCCCCATTGTTCCAAACCTTTTTGTGAGATGTTGAATACAACCTTATTAAAGGGTGTTTCCGACTCAATCACCATTTTGTTTTTGGCATACAGGCGTACATCTCTTGATGAAGTTCCCATGTGTTTGGGTGCTGACACACCTTTTTCTTTAGAGAAAGTAAAGGTAAAACCTTGAGCATTGTGTGTGATAACATAATTCACAGCGGGTGCAACGGTTTCTTTGGTGAAGTCAATCGTCACGTCTTGTGCCATCGCTGGTAAATAGCTCAACAGCATAAGGACACACATAATAGAATAGCGTAAAGTTTTTCTCATAAGTGTTTGTTTTTTATCAGGTTGAAAATGTTAGTTGTCTGTCATGAAAAGTATTTGCTGATATACAGCGATACCGGGTACATTGATGTTGCAAAAATAATAAATTTAAGCGAAACACGATGTTCTTTTACATAAAAAATGTATAAACCTTGTGTTTTTTTTTCTGCATTTTAGAAGCTTTGGATGGACTTATTCTTCCCAGCGTTTGTAAATGTTTAGCTGTTGATGGGTGATAGGATGGATAAACTGGAGTTGTTCGGCATGTAAGTATAATCGGTCGGCTGCCTTACCATAGAGTAGGTCACCGACGATGGGGGTGTTGAGTCCGTGGGGCGAGGCACAATGCACACGCAGTTGATGGGTGCGGCCAGTGTGTGGCTCAAGTGCCACCCAAGTGTATTGTTTTTGGCGTTCAATCACCCGATAGTGGGTGACAGCCTTCTTCCCCTCTTGCCAATCTACCTTTTGGCGAGGGCGATCGTGGTAGTCGGGTGTAAGAGGTACATCTATCGTTCCTTCTTCCTTGTCGGCCGGCAACACGCCATCGAGTTTGGCGATGTATCGCTTTTTAATCTTGCGATGGGCAAAGGCGGCTTGCAAAAGTTGGTGACACTCCTTGGTCTTGGCTATCGCTAAGAGTCCCGACGTAGCCATATCCAAACGGTGAACGATGAGGGGCGAGTCGGTATGAGGATATTTTTGTCGCATCAGATCGTAGACCGATAGCTGTGCTTCCTTACCGGGTACGCTGAGCATGCCTGCCGGTTTGTTGACGACCAATAAGTATTCGTCTTCGTAGACCACCTCTAATTCTTGTACCTCACAGTGCTGCAAATCGAGCGGCATCACCTCCATGCCTTGTAGCATAAAGTGGAGTGTGGGTTTGCATTTGCCTTGGCAGGCAGGATAAAAATGCCCTTCGTGGCGTATTTCGGTTTTGGGCGATTCGCCCACCCAAAACTCTGCCATGCACAGAGGCTTGAGGTCGTGGGTGAAAGCATATTGCAGAAGTTTTGGGGCCGCACATTCGCCTGTACCCGCAGGTGGCAGTTGATGGGTGGCAGAGGCAAAAATCTCGAGCAGATTCTTACTTTCGCCTCTTGCGTTCCGCATTTCAAAGTGGGCGAAAAGCCAGCGTTGCAAGGCGTCCGACCGCCTTTTTCTGTCTTCTTTCAAAAGTACTATCTCGTCGTCCGTGACTTTGAGTTGTGCTTCTATTTTCTGTTGGCGTTGTTGAAAATGTTGTTTCAAGCGTCGCAACTCTGCTTTCATCCATCTACTTTCATTCAGTAGCTCTTCTTCTCGCAGCTCATCTATGTCGCCCTCAGCACGTTCGTGGTCTCTTACTACTTTGGCTGCTTGCATCCTTTCCTTATGCCGGGCAATAGCTTCGTTGGCTTCCTTCCGGCATTGTTCCAGCTGCTGCTGTGCCAACCGATACTCGGGAGCCTTACTCAGTAGGGTGATACGATGGTTCAACTCGCTGATACGAGCCTCTTCTTGCTTAAAGTATCCATCGGGCTGGAGATAGTCGAAGACTGCAGGAACAAAGCCATCCCAATCGCTTCTGCCGCCCATCTGTCCCGAATAAGCCGCTAAAAAGCCCACTTCTCCGGCCTTGTCTTGCACCACCAGTACGCCAAACATCTTACCCTTACTCACCTCTTCCTGCCATTCCTTACATTCGGCAATCATCCGTCTCACCTCTTCTGCGGCTTGGAGGCATAAGGGATGCGGAGTGTAGGAAAAGGGGTTGGTGAAGAGAATCTCTTCCCCATCCCATTGTTCTCTTCGTAGCAGGCGATGCGAACAGCGGCCTTCGGTTGAGATAGAGGGGAGAGAAGTAAGCGGATGAAGTGGAAAACTTGTATTCAATGTGTTCTTGGGGAGTTTACTGCGTTTCTTCTATGTCGTTAAGTGTTAGGAGACGGTTCTTGCTTTCCTTTTCTATCTCCTTGGAAGGAGTTAGAGGAAATCTTAGAACTTCTTTTCATCTATTATCGTAATCTGTTTTCCATTCACCTCGATAGCTCCCTGTTCTACCAGCTCGGAGAAGCAACGGAGGAGCGAAAACTTTTGGATGCCGAAGCTCTCGGCTATCTCCTGTCGAGACTTGTCCAGCAGAATGGTGCGTGAACCTTGTTTCTTTGCCGTGTCGGTAAGGAAGTAAGCCACCTTTTCACGCACGGTGAACAGACTCAACACCCGCATCTTCTTGGTTAAGAAAACATCAATGTTGGAGAGAATTTGAATAAAGTTTCTACGCAGACGGATATCGTGGTCGATTAATGTCTCAAACTCCGATGGTTGAAAACGCAGAATAAAGGTTTCGCATTCGGTTTCCACACTTACGGGCATGGTGCGGTCTTTGGCAAAAATAAAGGCAGGGGCAATGATGTCGCCTTTGTTGAGTCGACTCACCTCTACGGTTTTTCCGGACATACTCACCATGCGGGTAGTGAGTTCGCCTTTAATAACGATGTCGGCATATTTGCATGGCATACCAGTCAATGTGTAGATGTCTTTCTTGTCATATCTCACCAGTTTAAAACTAACATCTTGCAATATGACTTCTATTTCTGCCATGTCAATGCCTTGAAACAGCGGACAAATGCTGAGCGATTGATATATATTCGGTTCCATACGTTGACAAATTTAGCTAAAAAAAATGATATTTGTTCAGATAAAGAGTAACAATTGTTATCACCATTTGGTTCGGTATGTTTTTTGCTATAGGTAGAGTAATCTTGTAAAGAAGTGTTGACAGAAGGTCTGTTGACTATAATAATCATCTATTAAAGAAAAAATAAGTATGAGTCAGAAAATAGAAAAAGGAACAGTTCTTGTTCCCGGTGCAGTGATTGATTATGCCGATGGCGGTATTGTAAGTAAAGAAGTTTCTCACAGTCAGGCAGGAAGTATCACCTTCTTTGCTTTCGACGAAGGGCAAGGTTTGAGCGAACATTCGGCACCATTCGATGCCACAGTAATGGTGATTGATGGTGAAGCGGAAATCAAAGTGGGTGGTGTGCCACACCAAGTGAAGGCCGGCGAGATGATTATCATGCCTGCCAATGTTCCTCATGCCTTGCACGCAGCCAAGCGATTCAAGATGATTTTGACGATGATTAGGGGGTGAGAAGAGGGAGAATAGCCTTTCCCGGCCACTCCCAAGGAGGGGAGAACCGGCTCACAACCTATAAGTTCTGTGTGACTCGTAATCCCTATAAGCTTTATGGGGGATAACTCTCTCCACCTTGAGAGTGGGCGGTGAAGAATCTTGTTTTTCTCTTCCAAATCCGTATATTTTGCACATATATTCAGAGAAAACTCAAAAAGAATATTAAAAAGTATGTTTTTTATCAAGAATTACTTGTGGAGTGTAAAAAGTATTGTACTTTTGTGACAGAATTATGTAATGTAATTGTCTTTCTCAAAGCATCCACATCTTATTTTTTTATTGTAAGAGTGAATGTGGCGAGGCAATGAAACAGAGATGCGGGAGCATGTCGGTAACATTGTAAATAGAAAGTGCATAAGCGAGAGTGAAACTCTCTCGTAAAATTATTACAACTCTCTTAAAATCATTGAAAGGCTGCCGCATGTGGAATGTAGCAGCCCTTTTTTATGCCTTATTATTCGATATTTTCCCGAAAACACAGTAAATTTGTGGCAAGTAGTAGTTCTATTGCATCAATATTCAACGTTTAAATGAAGCCAAATGAGCAGAGTTAAACTTGTTTGAACTATGCCATGGCGATTAAACGCACTTTTTGAGGCACGAAAAAAGAACGCTTTTGTGCATCAAAAGACAGTTTGGGTATTTCTATTCCATTCACGGAGTGCAGAGAACAGAGATTTTATTGGGCATTTTTTAAGATTCCACTCTATCGTGTATTGAAAATCGTTGGAGAGGAAAATACAAAAAGCCGGCCCAGGCAAAACGCTGAACCGGCTTTCAAATTCTTTTTCCAGAATGATTGCAAATAGTCTTAAAGACAGCTGTAAGTATCGTTTAAGACGATTGCAAGTATTCTTTATTTCACAACTTTTTTACCGTCAACCACATATACACCCTTAGGCAAAGCTGAAAGGTTATTGCCTACATAGCGACCATTAAGATCGTAGATTGGTTGAACGGCGGCTGATGCTGCAGCTTCCACTTGTTGAATACCTGTTGGGGTACCTGTAACAGTGATTTCTGATGTTCTAAACTCGTACATACCTGTGAATTTAGGGAATACAGGAGTAGTAAGCACTGCATAAACTGCTTCGGTTTGTGGCTTGAGGAAGGTAAACTTACCTGCATTCTCGGTATAATCTGTTCCTGCAACGAGTGGAGTTCCGCTGACAGTCTTCCAAGTATAGGTGGTGGGATGTTGCACACCCGCCGCATCGGTCAAATTGTTTTGTGCCGACAAGTCGAGTTCTTGGTTCACCTCAATGCTACCGGCAATAGTCATGGGGCGTTGAGGCTGATAGTTATAACGAGTAGGTTCGCCTACCTTAACAGGAAGTTCAGAGAGGGGCAGGTTGTTGATGGCCACGTTCAAACGAGCCACCCCATCAGCCTTGATGCTAGTGAGCTGGTTGTCGCGAAGTGAGAGTTCGCCCCTTGCTGTAGCCAAACCGGGAATGGTTGTGGCATCAAAAGTGGTGAAAAGGTTACCGCCCAAGCTCAGGAAAAGTCCTGTAGTGGCATTGTTTCCGAAGTTGGCAGAGGTCAAACCGCAATTCAAGAGATACACCATCTTTAACTTTGTGTTAGCTGAGAGGTCGATGCTACTCATTGGGTTTTTACTCATTCTCAAAGTACTCAACTCTGTGTTGGCAGACAAATCGATGGAAGCAATCTGGTTTTCTTCTACCTCCAAACGCATAAGAGCTGTATTAGCCGTAAGATTAAGCGAAGAAAGTTTGTTCT
This sequence comes from Prevotella sp., assembly GCA_022783515.1. Taxonomy (GTDB): domain Bacteria; phylum Bacteroidota; class Bacteroidia; order Bacteroidales; family Bacteroidaceae; genus Prevotella. The sequence goes on along the minus strand of JALEWR010000023.1, from coordinate 15,618 downwards.
TAGACATGCTCAATGTTTCGAGCTTAGTGTTTTTGCTCAAATCGATTTCTGTAATCTTATTAGTTGTAAGCATCAAGTTCACCAAATCAGGTGCATTGGTTACGTTTGCCGCAGTGATGGCAGCACCGTCTACTCTTGAGATAGACGAGAAATAAAGTATGCCCTCACCATAAATCTTCACATTGCCTTCGCCCACAGGTGTACCTGTAACGGTTGTAGAACCTCCAGCAATATTGGAAGCAATAACATCGGTTTCTACCAACGTACCGTCACCCCAGTCGATAGAAAGTTTTTGACCTTCAGTTTTCACTATAAATGAAAAGTCGCGAGAATTCCCGTCTACTTCGACGGCCAGAGTAATGGCAGGTGTGCCTTGTGCGAATAAACTAAGTGGCAATAATACATAAGCCAGAAAGAGTAATAATTTTTTCATACGCGTTGACATTAAAAGTTTATTTGGCAAAAGTATGAAAATAAATTCGCATAAATAGTATTTTTTAAGCAAAAAATAAAAATTTCATTCAAAAGTTTAATAACTTTGCGAAATTAATTGCGATTTGTAAAGAGACAACCCTTTATTAAATTATTGATGATATGAAAAGATTTTACGCATGGATTTGGTGTTTTGTGTTACTGCCTCTATCGATGTCGGAGGGCCAAGTGAATGCCCAAAACACAGGTAATTTATCAAACATCGTTTGTTTTGTACGCTTTGCCGACGAAGACGAAAATCAGGTCTTTGCCCAACCTTTCTCTCATTATGAACAGATGTTCAACGATGAGACACCCAATGCCAATTCGGTGCTGGCTTATTTCAAACATTCATCCTACGGACAGTTAACATGGCGCAGCCGGTTTATGCCCCAATCCGATGCCAATGGCAATATCGTATCATTTCAGTCAAAAATGGAACGTAACTTCTTTACACCTTATAAAGAAGGTTACAACGACATTGGTTATAAAGATTATATAGAAGGAAGAGCACGCCTGCAGGTTTTGATGCTTGAGATTGCAGGTAAGCTGCAAGAGTCGTTGCCCACCGACGCCATGATAGACGGCAATGGCGATGGCTTTGTAGACAACCTTTGCGTGGTATTGAGTGGCGGTTCGGCCCTCGACCCCAACGAGCCTCTCTGGCCTCAACGCTTCCCTTTATTGCCCACAGGTGAACAACCTACCGTGCGAGGCAAGCGTTTTATGAGTGTGCTGATAGTCTTCGACGAGAGCAATGGCTATGACATTGGTTTCTTATCGGTCAAAAAGATTCCTCTTTATACTGGTGTGATATGCCATGAGATGTCGCATAGCTTAGGCACACCCGACCTCTATCACCTCAACGATCGTCTGAAAGCTGTGGGTGCCTGGGATTTGATGTCCGACCAAGGCAACAAGCCTCAACAAATGACGGCTTATCTCAAGATGAAATATTGCCGGTGGATTCCGGAGATACCTCAAATCTCCGAACCCGGCACTTACACCCTCAATGCTCTCGGTGGCACAACAAGCGAAAAAATAGCGTATAAGATTCAGCCCACGGGATATAATGAATACTTCATTGTGGAATATCGTAAGAAAGAAGGTTACGACTCGTCTATCCCTGCCAGCGGATTGCTGATTTATCGCATCAACCCCAGTATTGGCAGCGGAAATGCCAACTACGACGGCATCAACCGACTGGACGAGGTTTATGTCATACGTCCTGAAGAGACAGAACCGTATAAAGGCAATTTGGACAAGGCAGCCTTAGGAGCTACCGGGGGCTATACTGCTATTGGCGGAAATGCCACTTGGCAACCTATTTATAGCGACGGGACACCTGCCAACTTTGCCATTAGCAACGTGGTGGAGAATGGTTCTACACTTAGCTTTACGCTCGAAGAGGTGAAAAAACGCCTCCTATTGTCTGTTTCTGAACTGCAACTCAATGGTAAAGAAGGTAGTGCCAGCAATGTCAAGGTTGTCAGCGAAGTGCCTTGGAAGGTGGAAAGCACCCCCGACTGGATTACCCCCTCTACACTCACAGGTAACTCCGGAGCATTCATTCTTACTATAGCCGCCAACAAAGCGAATAACTCTCCCAAAACACAGGAGGGGAAAGTGAAGTTGGTGTCTACCGACGGAAGTGGTCTGACGGCAGAACTTGCTGTTTCACAACTATCGGCTGTGGTAGAAACTCCTAGCGACTTAAAGGCTGTTAACTCAGAAAACGGTGTACAACTGACATGGGTGGAACATCCTCTGGGCGACAAAATATTTGAAGAAGACTTTGAAAATCCGGCCAATCCCAATGGCTGGCAACTGAGCAACACCAGTTCCAGAGGTTGGCGTCTGCAACAACCCGAGAGCTATTACAAGCCTCTCTCTGGCAGTTATTCGGCAGTGATGTGGGAAGTTTACGACCCCGAGAAGCAAGATGAGAGTCTTATCTCACCCTCTTTCTCACAAGGTCAGCGTTTGGAATTCATCTCACGATGCAACGCTATCGGTCTTCATCCCATACCCGAACAATACTACCAGGTAGACATTAGTAAAGATGGAGGTGCCACATGGCAACTGTTGGCAGATATCAAAGCCGAGCAACCCGTTAGCACTCGCAATAAACCAACCGTTATCAGTCTCAACCTCACGCCCTATATGTCGGACAATATGAAGGTTCGCTTCCATGCTTACCACGATGGCGAGGATGGTCTGTCCTACCATTGGATTATAGACGATGTGAAGATTTTTGGCGGTTTGCAGGCCGAACGCATCACAGGCTATAACGTATATCGCAACGGTACACTCATTGCCACAGTGGAAGAGCCTAGCTATACCGACACTGCTGCACCTGCGGGCAACAATGTTTACACAGTAACAGCAGTGGGAACTTTTGGCGAAACATCGCCTTCCAACGAGGCTATGGCCGGCGTTACCACTAACATTCACGACATTCTCGCTACCGATGCAACCATCGTAGCTGTCTATACTCTTTCGGGCGTTCAAGTACACACCAACCTTCAAACGCTGCCTCATGGCGTTTATCTGGTGAAGATGATGGACAAGAACGGCAGAACAGCATGGAAAAAACAAATTGTAGATTAACAAAAACAGTGATTGAAAATGAATAAAAACAGTGATTGCAGATGAATAAAAACATTTATAATTAATAGAAAGATAATTATACATTGACAGGAAATCGTTATCCCCCTCATCAGAAAAGGATAACATACTTCTAATCATAATTAAAAAAGAAGCAAATGAAGAATAAGAAGATACAACATGCAGCATGGCTCCTGCTGTTTTTACTACAAGGTTTCACTGCCTTGGCACAACAAAAGATGAGTAATTTGGTGGCTTTTGTCAGTTTCCCCGACGATGAAACATCGTTTACCGACAACTCTTTGAGCCACTACGAGCGTATGTTTAACAATCAGACATCCGGAGTAAACTCGGTGTATGCTTACTTTAAACACTCATCTTACGGACAATTAGATTGGACAACCACTTTCGTGGGACAAAATGGAACAGACAAAATTGTGTCGTATCAAGCCAAATATCCACGCGGCTATTATCGCATCAAGGGCGAAATCAATACTATTGGCTATGAAGACGACACAGAAAAGTCGTTGCGTGAACGTGCCTTAATCAACGAAGTGGCGGCTTATATGGAAAGTAAACTCAGCGATGGTTCCACTTTCGATGCCAACAACGATGGTTTGATAGATAATGTAGTGATTGTATTGAGCGGTCGTTCGGACCTTTCAGCCAAGTATTTGCTTTGGCCTCACCGCTCAGACATTGCTTTTCCAACCATCATGGGCATTGACTTTTTAGGTAAAAAAATCGGCGGTTACATCATGGTCTTTGACGAAGCCAACGGCTTTGGCAATGCTTTCGATCCCATCCCCCTATCCACCGGCTTGCTCTGTCATGAAATGTCGCACTCTTTAGGCACATGGGACTTATATCATGTGGTGGGCAATCTCAACCCCGTAGGTGTGTGGGACTTGATGTCGGACAACCAAACGGTACCCCAACAAATGATGGTTTACACCAAGATGAAATACTGCAAGTGGCTGGATGAAAGCGACATAACTACCATTACCCAACCGGGAACATACACCTTGAACCCCGTTGGCGGCACATCCAAGCAAAACATTGCTTATAAGATTCAACCCATCGGTAGCGAAGAGTATTTCTTGGTGGAATACAGAAAGAAGGATGGATATGACGCAAGCATACCCGAATCGGGTTTGTTGGTCTATCGTATCACCCCCAAATTTTCCAAAGGTAATGTCAACTATAATGGCACAACCATCTTAGACGAACAATATATCTTCCGTCCGGGTGGCACCACAACAGCCGACGGCAACATCCGCGAGGCCGCTTTCAGTGCAGACAAGGGCAAAACACTCTTCGGCGAAAATGCCAATGTGCGTCCTTTTTATAGCGATGGCACAGAGGCACGCTTCACCTTGAGCAATATCTCGATGGCAGGCGAAACCATTTCGTTTACCTATACACCCGGTGCCAAACGTATCTTGCTATCGAAAACAGACATCGAATTGGGTGGAACGGCAGAGAGCAACGTGGCTATCAGTGTGGCTTCCGACGACAATTGGCAAATAACAGGCTTACCCCAATGGCTCACGGCATCAACAACCGGTGGCACTTCGGGCAACACTTCGGTCACCATCAAGACCACAGCATCCAACGAAACAGTGAAGACGCGTGAGGCAACACTTACCTTTGTGTCTGTCACCGACCCTAATCTCACAACCACAATGGTGGTTCGCCAACTATCTAATGTAGTGTCTGCTCCCGAGCAACTCATCGCAACACAGGCTGAAGACGGTGTTCATCTCTCGTGGATTGCCAAGACGGGAGGTTTGCTTCTTAGCGAAAACTTTGAAGATACCACCAATCCCAATGGTTGGACGATGGCCAATACCGACACCAGAGGCTGGAAATGGCAGCCTCACACCCGCACTTACCCGGCTCGTGAGGGTAGCGGATACTCTGCCACCTTATATACCTCATGGGAGACTTACGAAATCAACGAAAATCAACGCCTTGAGTCGCCGGTCTTTGCACAAGGCAAAACACTCTCGTTCTACAGTCGCTCTAACGCTGCATTGAGAGATTTCACTGCATCGCAACAATACTATTGGGTGGAGGTAAGCAAGGATGGAGGCAACACATGGACAAAGGTGTTCGACGTTTCAACCGACTATCCCGTGGGCAATGACGGCAAACCCGCTTATCGCGACTATGTGAAAATCAGCGTCGACTTATCCGATTATCTCTCCAATCAGATGAAAGTACGCTTCCGTGCCTTCGACACCAAAGACGGTGTACAATTTGGTTGGGCCATCGATGACGTGGAAATATATGCCGCACAATCGAGTGCCAACATCACAGGCTATAATGTTTATCGCAACGGAGTGTTGATTGCAGGCAATCTCTCCTCACCCACCTACATCGACAAGCAACCCGTGAATGGCGACAACGCCTACACCGTAACCGCTATTAGCAGCATGGGCGAATCGTCGCCATCGGCTGTTGCCAACGTCAACACAAGCACCACAGACATCCATAAGCTGACAACCATGCCCGCAAAGACCATCGAGGTATATACCATTGAGGGTCAACGCATCGCAGAAAAAGACATGCAGTCGGGTCGGGTCTATGTGATAAAAATCATCGATACCAACGGCAAGACCGCCACAAGAAAGGTGATGAAACACTAAAAGCAAGGCATGATGCCGAAATTGTCGGCATCATGCCTTTTCTATATATACCACCGGCACAAAAGGGGCTGCGGTTTTTATCATTCCTAAAACAGAAAACAGAACAAAACATCATTTGATATTTTCATGAAATCAACAGTAACATCAGTTTTAAATCTCATCGTCTGGCTTCTTATACCGTTGACCTTGACATCTTGTATCAAAGACGAGCCTCTGAATGCAGAGGCAGATATCCTCGGCTTTCGATTAGAAAAAGACATCCTTCTTCGTGAACCCATCATTACCAACAATTCCATCCGACTCTATGTCAACGCTTGGGAACGCGACTTAACACAACTCGCACCCTACTTTGAAATAACTGAAGGGGCAACCATTGAACCCGCCAGTGGCACACCAAGAGATTTTACCACACCGCAAACATACACCGTTACCTCACAAGACGGACGCTATAAGAAAACTTATACCGTAGAGTTTGCTTATGTCAACTTTGCATCCGACTACCATTTTGAGAATGTAAAATTTCACACTGACCAAGATTCCTCTAACCCAACAGCACCTGCCAAGAAGCTCTTTCATATCTTCTACGACCGGTTGGGAGATGGAAAAGAATTTGAATGGAGCAGTGGCAATGCCGGTTTTATGATTCTCAACCAAAATGCTCCGGCAGAAAATTACCCCACCAGTCAGGCAGAAGACGGTTACATAGGCAAGTGTGCGAAGCTCGTAACCCGTTCCACCGGCTTCTTGGGTGCAAACATGGGGTCGCCTTTAGCTGCCGGAAACCTCTTTTGGGGCAACTTTAGCATCAACATGTCCGATATGCCCAAGTCTACTCGTTTTGGCATTCCTTTCAACAAAATACCTATCCGCCTGTCGGGCTATTACAAATATAAGGCCGGAGAACGATATACCAACAAGTGGAATGTAGAACAAGAGGGCAAGAAAGACATTTTTGATATCTATGCCGTGATGTACGAAGTAACCGACGAGGTGCCTTATCTTGACGGCACTAACATCAAGACGCACACCAACATCGTGATGATGGCACAGGTAGACAATCGCAAAGAGACCGACACATGGACACCTTTCATGACAGAGTTTAAGCTGTTGGAAGGTAAGCAACTCAACCCCAAGAAACTGGCAGAAGGCAAGTATAATCTGGCCCTGGTTCTCTCTTCAAGCGAAGGGGGTGCTTATTTCAATGGTGCAGTGGGTAGCACACTCTATGTAGATGAAATCAATTTATATTATGAATAAACAAGTTCATGAGTTGATGGGTTAATGAATTAGCAAACAGAACAGATTTTCTTAACAATTATATTAATGAAAACAACAATCATTTTGATGGGCCTTGCCATGAGCATGCAGGTGGGGGCCAGAAAAAACAATGAAATAAACAACACGAAAACCATACCTGCCGGTTGGGAATACGAGCTAAAAGCCGGTGTTAACATCGGTGGAGCATCGCCCCTTTCTCTACCCGCCGAGATTAGAGAAATAAAAGACTATAGTCCGAAACTTAACGGAACGATAGAGGCAACCGTCACACGATGGCTCTGCAACCATAAGGCTTGGGGTGTATCCACCGGCTTGCGTATCGAGGAAAAAGGCATGAAGACCGACGCTCGCGTTAAAAACTACAGTACAGAGGTTCTGAACGATGGCAACAAAGTGAAAGGAATGTGGACAGGCGATGTAACAACCAACTATAACAGCACGCTTATCACCCTCCCCGTCATGGCAAACTATCGCTTCAACGATACTTGGAAAGTGCGTGCAGGCATGTTCGTTTCTTACCGCATGGATGGAGAATTTACAGGTTCGGTGAGCAATGGATACCTACGCGAGGGCAACCCAACGGGCGAACGCGTGGAGTTTGGCCCCAATCAACAATCGACCTACGATTTCAGCGATGACCTTCGCCGTTTCCATTACGGTTTGCAGATAGGCGGCACATGGCGTGCCTATCAACGTTTCACCGTCAATGCCGACTTCACCTGGGGCTTTAATCGCATCTTTAAAAGCGACTTCAATACCGTGACCTTTGGTATGTACCCTCTCAACCTTAACATCGGCTTCGGATATCGATTTTAATTGACACTGCAACTCCTTCTTCTAAGATGCCAATAGAAGAAGAACAAATAATCCATTCACGCAGAATGGCATAACAATAAGCCAGCTTGAGTGAAGAAACGAGGTAAAACACAGCGGTGGTTTGGGAAGGTAGATCCCGAAACCACCGCTGTTTTATAATCATTATTTTATCCTCTTTTCTTAACCAACCTGACTTCCAGGCTTCACATCACGCAACACGGTGGTTACGCTTAGGTCGCCATTGAAGTTTTCGGCAGAAAGAATCATACCTTGACTTTCGATGCCCATGAGTGTGCGTGGAGCGAGATTGGCGATGAAACAAACGTTTTTGCCCACCAACTCTTCGGGCTCGTAATATTTGGCTATGCCACTTACGATGGTGCGATCAGTGCCTGAACCATCGTCGATGGTAAATTTGAGTAGTTTGTTGGCCTTCTTCACCTTTTCGCAAGCCTTGATATAGCCCACTCGGATGTCTAATTTCTCAAACTCAGAAAATTCGATGTTGGGTTTAATTTCTTTGGCTTTGTATGCTGCCGCCTCGTTTTCTTTCTTGATGTCATCAAGCTTTTTGAGTTGAGCCTCAATGGTTTCGTCTTCTATTTTCTCGAAGAGTAGTTCGGGTTCTGCCAACTGATGACCGGGTTTTAGCAACTCCGCATTGCCCAATTCATTCCAATCGAAACGATCGAGGTTGATTAAACGACGCAACTTATCGCTGCTAAATGGCAAGAAAGGTTCAAAAGCAATGGCGAGATTAGCCACCAACTGCAGGGAGATGTACAAGATAGTTTCCACACGTTTGGGGTCTTCCTTCCACACTTTCCATGGTTCACACTCGGCGATGTATTTGTTTCCAATGCGTGCAAGGTTCATTGCCTCCTTCTGGGCATCGCGGAATTTATATACATTGAGCAAGCTCTCAACCTTTTCTTTCACTTCTTTCAGCTCATCGAAGATTTGCTTGTCGAAGTCGGTCAACTCACCACACGCAGGTACAACACCATCAAAATACTTCTTGGTGAGCTGCAATGCACGGTTCACAAAGTTGCCATACACCGCCACCAATTCGTTGTTGTTGCGGTCTTGGAAGTCTTTCCATGTGAAATTGTTATCCTTTGTCTCCGGTGCATTTGCCGTCAGGACATAGCGTAGCACATCTTGCTTACCGGGGAAGTCGACGAGATATTCGTGCAACCATACCGCCCAGTTCTTGGATGTAGAAATCTTGGCGTCCTCAAGATTAAGAAACTCGTTGGAAGGAACATTCTCCGGCAGGATATAATCACCGTGAGCCTTGAGCATAGAAGGGAATACGATGCAATGGAACACGATGTTGTCCTTGCCGATAAAATGCACAAGACGTGTTTCGGGGTCTTTCCACCATTTCTCCCAACTGTCGGGCAACAACTCTTTTGTATTGGAAATATAACCAATAGGAGCATCGAACCATACATAAAGCACCTTTCCTTCGGCTCCTTCAACAGGCACAGGAATACCCCAATCCAAGTCGCGTGTCATGGCACGAGGCTGTAAGTCGAGGTCCAACCAACTTTTACATTGTCCATATACATTAGGTCTCCACTCTTGATGTCCTTCCAATATCCACTCCTTCAGCCATTGTTGATAGTCGTTAAGGGGCAGATACCAGTTCTTGGTTTTCTTCATCACGGGTTGCGAACCACTGATGGTCGAGCGAGGATTAATCAGCTCGGTCGGGGCGAGGTCGCGTCCGCACTTCTCGCATTGGTCGCCATAAGCCCCCTCATTGTGACAGTGAGGACATTCGCCCATGATATATCTGTCGGCCAAAAACTGATGTGCCTCCTCGTCATAATACTGTTCGCTCTCTTTTTCCAAGAGTTGACCGTCTTCATAGAGTTTCTTGAAAAAGTCGGAAGCCAACCGGCGGTGTGTGTCTGAGGTTGTTCGGCTGTAGATATCGAAGCTGATACCGAAGTCTTCAAAGCTCTGTTTGATGAGCGTATGATAGCGGTCCACCACGTCTTGCGGCGTGATTCCCTCTTTTTTTGCCCGTATGGTGATAGGCACGCCATGCTCATCCGAACCGCCGATAAATACCACATCCTCTTTCTTCAGTCGCAGATAGCGTGCAAAAATGTCGGCTGGCACATACACACCGGCCAAGTGTCCTATATGCACACCGCCATTGGCATAAGGCAATGCCGCTGTGACGGTGGTGCGTTTATAGTTTTTCTGTTCCATTCAATTTCTTGTTTTTGTGTTTATTTTGCTTGCAAAATTACGAAAAAAATGCGTAAGTTGCTTTTACAAAGGATTTTAATTTGCCGGTGACACTTGTCTTTCTACACAAGATAGGTATAAGGCATAGATGGATTATTTCAGGAATGAATACGAGGAATAAGGCTTTTAATGAAACTACCGCATGCTGGTAATGGGGTTACCAACATGCGGTAATAAGATTATCAGCGTGTACCAATATATTCTTACACGCATGGCAATCGGCTCGCTTTTATGCCGTTATGGTGAGAAACGCGTTATTTAAAAACAAGTAAACTCCTTCATTGCATTTCAAACTTGTGCCGGAGAGGTGTTACCTACACCTTATCATACTCCAAATGGAAGTGGATAACCGTTTCGATACCTTTGCGAATCATCTCCACAGGCATGTTTTCGTTGGGCGAGTGGATGGCGTTCGACTCCAAGCCGAAGCCCATGAGAACGGTCTTTACACCCAACAAATCTTCAAAAGTAGAGATGATTGGGATGCTGCCACCACGACGCACGGGCAACGGACGCTTGCCGAATGTTGTCTCGAAAGCACGCTCTGCCGCTTGGTAAGCAGGCAGGTCGATAGGACAGACATAACCCTGACCGCCGTGCAAAGGCTCGCATTTAATCTTTACCGACTTAGGAGCGACACGCTCGAAGTAGTCGGCAACCAACTTACTTATTTTCTTATGGTCTTGGTGAGGAACCAAACGGCACGAAATTTTAGCAAAGGCTTTGGACGGAATAACGGTTTTTGCACCGTCGCCCGTGTATCCGCCCCAAATTCCGCAAACGTCGAACGAAGGACGGAAGCCTGTGCGTTCGATGGTGTTATAACCCTTTTCGCCAAACAGTTCCTCCACGTCGAGCGACTTTTTGTATTGTTCCAAGTCGAATGGAATATTGGCAACGAGTTCGCGTTCGGCTGCAGGAATATCCTCCACGTCGTCGTAGAAACCGGGGAAGAGTATCTTGCCGTCTTCGTTGGTTACGTCGGCGATGAGCTTGCAAAGCACGTTGATGGGGTTAGCCACAGAGCCACCGAAGTGTCCCGAATGCAGGTCGTGGTTAGGGCCGGTCAACTCTATCTGCCAGTAAGCCAAGCCACGAAGACCTGTTGTGAGTGAGGGCAACTCGGGAGCAAGCATACTTGTGTCAGACACCAAGATGATGTCGCACGCCAAGAGGTCCTTGTGCTGTTCAATAAAGCCTTCCAAACTGGGTGAGCCAACTTCTTCCTCGCCTTCGAGAATGAATTTGACGTTATGCTTCAGCAAGTTGTTCTTTGCCATATATTCAAACGCTTTAGCTTGAATAAACGACTGTCCTTTGTCGTCGTCTGCACCGCGTGCCCAGATGTGTCCATCTCTTACTTCGGGTTCAAAGGGCTTGCTGTGCCACAATTCAAATGGCTCGGCAGGCATCACATCATAATGGCCATATATCAATATTGTTTTTGCTGCAGGGTCAACAATCTTTTCCGCATACACCATAGGATTGCCCTTTGAAGGCATAATCTCCACTTTGTCAACTCCGGCCATGAGCAACAGCTCTTTCCAACGTTCGGCACAGCGAAGCATATCGGGTTTATGAGCAGGTTGGGCACTGACACTTGGAATACGGATGAGAGAGAACAGCTCCTCGAGCATTCTCGCCTCGTTGTCTTGAATGTATTGTTTAATCATGATTTTTTGTATAATTGGTTGTTTTATCTTGTTGTAAAGATACAGCTTTTATGTGAAAAAACAAGACAAAATCTATATTCTTTAACCAAAATCCCTTTGTTTGAGGAGGATATGGATACACTCTTTTCTCGCAGAGCTGTGGTTTCCCGTTACCAACCTCTATCCGCAACGCATCGCGGTTGCGATGGCAAGACCCGGAGAGCCGTGTCCTTATGTCCGACCCTCACTTGTCAATTGTTGGAGTAATGCCTGCAGCGATGGCATCCAATCGGCATTGGTCTCAACATGCAGAACGTGAATACCGAGAGCTTGAGCAGCCTCAATGTTTGCCTTACTGTCGTCGATAAACACACATTCGTGGGCTTCTGCCCCCAATGTTTGCAAGGCCTGAAGATATATTTCGGGATGAGGCTTGCAGAGTTGCAGCTCATAACTGCAAAACAGCGTATCGAAAAAGTCTTCTATTGTGCGACCGTCCGAGCTGAAATTCTCGCTTCGCATATAGTCCATCACAAAGGGATTGGTGTTGCTCAATAAACTCAGATGGTATTCTTTCTTCAGCTTTTCCAAATGGTTCAAGCTCTTTTGAGGCACCTCATCCACGAAACCCAGCCAAGCATGCTGAGCCTCTTGCCAAGTTATCTCTTGTTTGCCAGTGGCGGTGGCTAACTTTTTGCAAAACGTTGCAACATCAATCGCCCCTGTTTCTACATCCAGGAAAAACTCTTTTTGCCCGTATCGCCCCATATATCTATCGGTGTCGATACCCATTTCTGCAAATCTTCTAAACGCCTCTTCCGTGTTTTGTTGGAAGATAATGCCACCCATATCGAATAATAAATGTCTGATCATCTGTTATTGGTTGAATTTGTTACGAATTGACAAGTTGAGAAGTTGACACGGTTATCGGTAACTTACTCTTACAAAGAGCGGATAAATGAATCCTGTTCGCCCACTTGCCTGGAGGCAAAGATAAGGATTTACTTTTAGAAAGATAATATTTCGCCCAATTATAAACACTTAAATGTTTGCCAAATTAGGCTAAATCTTGATGCGAAGCAGTCTGAATTGTTGAGCGGTTAAGTCTGAATTGTACAGCAATTCAGACTTCATTGAAAGGCGAAAGACCGAAAGTCGTGATAGAATTATTTTGCAAAACGTGCAGTTTATCGTAACTTTGTGGTTCAATTCAACAATATATTAAGAAAGCAAATGGAAAAAGTAGTAAGCGGAATACGCCCCACCGGCAATCTGCACCTGGGTAACTATTTCGGCGCAGTGAAGAGTTTTGTAAAGATGCAGGATGAATACGAGAGTTTGTTTTTCATCGCCGATTGGCACTCACTCACTACCAGTCCGAAGCCGGAAGATATCCAACGCAGTGCCAAAGTGATTTTGGCAGAGTATCTGGCTTGCGGTATTGACCCCACAAAGGCTAAGATATATGTACAGAGCGATGTGAAAGAAACCCTCGAGCTGTATCTTTTCCTCAATATGAATATGTATTTGGGCGAATTGGAGCGTGTTACCACTTTTAAGGAAAAGGCTCGCAAGCAACCCGACAACGTGAATGCAGGTTTGCTGACCTATCCCACCTTGATGGCAGCTGATATCTTGCAGCATCGTGCAAAGAAGGTTCCTGTGGGTAAAGACCAAGAACAGAATATGGAGATGGCCCGTAAATGTGCCAGACGTTTCAATCATATCTATGGTGTAGACTTTTTTCCCGAACCCCAAAACTTCTATTTCAATGCTGAGGCAGTGAAGGTTCCCGGGCTGGATGGCAGTGGAAAGATGGGCAAGAGCGAGGGCAACTGCATCTATCTGCACGACGACGACAAGACCATTTCCAAGAAAGTGATGAAAGCCGTTACCGATAGCGGTCCGCAGATGGCTGACAGCGAGAAGCCACAAGTGATTGAAAATCTCTTCACTTTCTTGCGTATTTGCTCCACTCCCGACACCTACGACTATTTTAACGAGAAGTGGAACGACTGCTCCATTCGTTATGGCGATTTGAAAAAGCAGATAGCCGAGGACATCATCAAGACCGTTTCGCCCATCCGCGAACGCATCCAAGACTATCAGGCCAATACCGAATTCTTGGAGAAAGTGGCACGCGAAGGTGCCGAAGTGGCTCGCGAAAGTGCGGCTGCAACCTTGGCAGAGGTAAGAAGAATTATTGGTTTTAAGTAAGAGAAAAAACATATAGCACAACAAAAGAGGTACATCCCGACAATGAATGTGGATGTACCTCTTTTGTTATGTCATGATGATATGAGTGTATGAGACTTGTCTGCCGGTTATAGTGCTTTCTTACTCAAAGACGAAGGGCGTACTTCAAAATCGACGTCCGAATTATTTGTATCAACAAACTTTTTGCCGTCAAACCTGCGGTGCAGAGCTTTTCCTGCGACCTCCTGTGGATTTTTCACCTTATCCATTCCTGAAGTTAACACACTGCAGCAGCCTTTCTCTACGCTTTCACCCACAACGCTCCATTGATAATCTTGTTGCGGACAAATCTGTACGGCATCTACAACCCACTCGTTGGGTATTTTCAAGAAAACGACAGGGTTGTGGTCGCCATCGGTTAAATGACCGCCACCTTCTTTGTCAACACCACCTTCTGTCTTGTTGAGGCTTGTCCAGCCGGTAGCCCATTTATATAAGGTATTAGACAACATGTCGTTATCGCTTACCTCTGCCGGGATTCTGATGAGTGCCAGTACACCGGTTTCATGAATCAAGTTTTGCGGGAAAGCATCTTCAGGCGTCTCTATAGGGTAGACAGTACGCATATTCTCTACATTAGGATTATCGGGAAAGTCGCTATCGTTTTTTAATTGATCCTCGCTTGCCCACTCAAAGTTGACCTTTGAAAGGTCGTAAGAGTTTTTATTGAACAATTCTTCATTATCTCCTAAAGTGTGATTATGGGCTACTTTAGCAATGAAAACCGACTCCCCGGGGTTGATGGGATATTTCGTTTCGCCCGATTTTCCGGGGAAACGAATCAAAATAGCTGCCCCAAAATGTGTGGTACGGAAGTCGGTGCCATGGTTTAAGTTTTGCAATTGCCCTGTAGACAAACCGCTGGAAGCCAATGCCATGCCATCAAGATAGAGTGCATGGTCTGTGGGATTGGTTATTTTGATATACTGGTCGTAAGAGTATAAATTTTTCCAATCAGCTTGCCAACTACCCACATAATTAATTTCTGTAAATACCAAGTGGTCGAGAACCTTCTCCGAGTCGGGTTGAATCTCTTCACCATTATTGCATCCTGACAGAACGAACACGGCAAGAAGCAACACTAAAAAATTGTCTTTTAGATTTCTTTTCATTTTTATTGATTTTAAATTTCTATTGTCTGTCTATATCTATGGCCGTATGGCCACCATTCAACACTGTCTTCCGGTTATAAGAACCATGCGTCAAAGCCCAAGCCCCCCTTGCCTGAACCGGAGGTAATTGTTTCATAAGCATCCTCGGGCGATAAGCCAATCTCTCGACTTATGTGATAAAAATATGGCTCGTAAGGGTCGATGTTTGTTGGGTCGCTGTCGTAATTGGAGCAGAAAACCTTGATGGGAAGATTAAAGCGGATAATCTCTTTCCACTCTGAGCGTGCGTCGGGTTGATAAAAGGATGCACATTTCAACTTACTCCGGGTTGTGGCCGATGTCGGTATGACGGCTTTCTTGCCTTTTGCACATTTTAAAACCCTTACTGCCAGGCAAAACTTGGGTAAGAGATAAGTGGGGCGTCTATATTTTTTATAGAACCCTTTACCGCTGAGTTCCAATGGCCATTGGCGTTCGTCCAAACCATCAGAGAGATCTGTAAAGTCAAAT
>JALEWR010000012.1 GCA_022783515.1 Prevotella sp. | reverse complement strand
ATTGTAAGTATTAATGCATTTGAGTTTCAAATCATCGACACGGAAAAGTTAGCAGTTATAGAACGGTATGATTTTCGGGAAGCTGACCCCACGGGCATAGGAACTTATCGAAGTGTATATAGTCCGATGCTTCAAGGAGATCATTTCACCTTTTTGGGTATTAAAGAGGAGGATTTTGGATACATTCGTCGGATTGGTGTTTTCGATTATAAAGCCCGCAAACTTGTTTGGGAACATGAAGTCATCAGCGAAGAGGAGTTCGATGAAACGAGGAACCACTTAGTGCCTCCCCTACCATTGTATATGAGCGGTAATAAATTGTATATCAAAGACATCAAAGACAATTTGCACATCTTTGAACGAGAGGATATATGACGGTAAAAGAAAATATGAAGAAAACTAAGACGCAGAATAGGGCTGTACAACCATTTATGTTGGCATTCTTTGTCTCTTCCTGTCTCAAGGAGACTGTCGTTCCTATCGAATCGGTATTCACCATAGAGGCATTATAAGATAAAACCTCACCTGTAACTATCCAATCGAAAAACGATAGTTACGGTGCAAACCTTTAAGAATCGGTAGCCTGACACTGACTGCAAAGACCTTTATAATAAAGCTGTGCCTCTGTAATTAAGTTTCCATCAATCATCTTAGGATGCTCCACATAAGGTGCTTCCATATCAAGCAAGTCTACTATCTTATGACAATGTGTACAATAAAAATGAGCATGGGGCATCATTCTACCATCATAACACACGCGATGCTCATCCACTGTAATCATTTGTGCCACCCCCTGTTCTGCAAACATACGCAGCGTATTATAGACCGTTGTTTTACTTAAGGTCTTGATTCTGTCGCAAAGACCTAAATAAACATCTTCTACCGTGGGATGGGTATAATAAGTAAGTAGATACTCCATGATGGCCAACCGCTGTACAGATGGCCTTATTCCATGTTCTACCAGGCGATTATATGCTTCTGCCTTAACCATTGAATATTTTATTTGAAAAGATATCTTTTATAATAATATAGCTATATTTCATATCATCAGCTTTCTACCCCACCAATATCTCATGCCATCTCAACTTCTCATACAAGAAAAATACTAAGGAGGCAGTAAATAAAAAGAACGCTACAAGTAGCGTTCTTTTCGTGATTCCGGCGGGATTCAAACCCACAACCTTCTGATCCGTAGTCAGATGCTCTATTCAGTTGAGCTACGGAACCTTGTTCCTGATTGCGAGTGCAAAATTAGATGTTTTTTTTTATCCCACCAAACTTTTCAAGCTTTTTTTTTCAAAAAATCTCAAAAAATCGTCGTTTCTACTTAATGAGAGCAACCGAACGCTTGATAAAGCGATCCAAATCTGCTCCTTTGAGCATATTGTTCTGCAACAAAGCCAAGTCGATTAATTGATGAACTATGCTATTTTCTTTAGCGTAAGTTGCCAAAACTTCTTGTTTCTTTGTGTGTTGTTCGGCAATAGCTTGCTCTGTTTTTTGCATTTCTTCTTTTTCTTCAGCCCCAATATCTTCTGGCTTTTTACCCTCCTGCAACTGCTTCAAAGCTGCTTTTCTGGCTTCCAAACCTTTCATTTCGCTATTGATGGGCTTCAGACTTTCGGTAGTAGAAGCAACACAATCGTCCAACACTTTCTTTATCAAGGGATGGTCGCTGTTCAACACAAAGCTATAAGCGTCGGGCATTTGGGCATAGAATGCCATTCCTGGCTGCAAACGTCCCATTTCCTTCATTCTTCGCATAAACTCACTTTGTGTAATCAAGATAGGTTGACTGCTCTCTCCCAACCCTTGTACCTCGGCAGTGAACTCCACCTTATCCATTTTAGGCAACTGAGAGGTAAATACGGAAGATAGATTAGCACGCTCATCGTCCGACAAACTGCTCTTCAAATCCTCTTCTTTCTTAATCAATCGTTCAACGATATCACTGTCTACGCGTGTAAAATGGCTTTTCTCCAATTTTTGTTCGAGCAACGACACGAGATGTACATCCAACTGTCCGTCAAACGACAATACACTATAACCTTTCGCTTTAGCGGCTTCTACATACGAATATTGCTCTTCCTTATCATTGGTATAAAGATAAACGAGCTGACCCTCCTTATCTGTCTGATTGTCTTTAATCAGCGTTTGATACTCTTCAAAAGTAAAATACTTACCTTCTACATCTTTCAACAAAGCAAACTCTTTAGCACGATCATAGAAGTCTTCTTGCGAGAGCATACCATAATGAATAAAGAGTTTCAGGTCGTCCCACTTTTCTTCAAAGTCCTTGCGGTTCTCCTTAAACAATGAGAGCAAGCGGTCTGATACTTTCTTAGTGATATAAGTAGGGATTTTCTTCACATCAGAATCGCTTTGCAAATAGCTACGACTCACATTCAAAGGAATATCGGGCGAGTCGATAACTCCATGAAGCAGGGTTAAAAACTCCGGTACGATTCCTTCCACCTGGTCGGTTACATACACCTGACTGCAATATAATTGCACTTTGTTGCGTTGTAACTCGATATTCGATTTGATGCGTGGGAAATAAAGAATACCTGTCAAGTTAAAAGGATAGTCAACGTTCAAGTGTATCCAGAACAAAGGTTCATCCTGCATAGGATAGAGTGTACGATAAAAACGCTTATAATCTTCGTCTGTCAGTGTACTGGGTGTCTTTGTCCACAATGGCTCGACATCGTTGATAACGTTGTCCTCCTCTGTATTCACCTGCTTGCCATCCTTCCATTCGGTCTTCTTGCCAAAAGCAATAGGGATGGGCAAGAACTTGCAGTATTTGTTCAACAAAGCTTCAATTCTTTCTTTTTCCAAGAATTCCTTGCAATCATCGTCGATATATAGGATAATATCAGAGCCCCTACCCTCTTTCTCCACTTCTTCAATCTCGTAAGCAGGCGAGCCGTCGCAGCTCCATTTCACTGCTTGCTCACCGTCTCTGTAGCTACGCGTTACAATCTCTACCTTCTTACTTACCATAAAAGAAGAGTAAAAACCCAAACCAAAATGCCCGATAATGGCATTAGCATTGTCTTTATACTTATCCAAGAAGTCGGTAA
>JALEWR010000231.1 GCA_022783515.1 Prevotella sp. | reverse complement strand
TAATAAGGTGAAGCAACACCATGGTTAGCACCACGAGTGTGACCTGAATTTAGCAAACCATCATAATGACGCATCATCAAATGACTCTCAATCTGTTGCAGTGTATCAATAACAACTCCAACGAGAATTAAAAGCGATGTTCCTCCAAAGAACTGAGCAAAAGCTTGTTGTACTTTCAATGTTCCAGCCAGAGCCGGCATGATTGCAATGAATGCAATAAATAAAGACCCCGGAAGAATCAAACGAGACATAATTGTATCGATATAATCAGCGGTATCCTTACCTGGCTTGATACCAGGAATGAATCCATTGTTACGCTTCATGTCTTCAGCCATCTGAACAGGATTCAAAGTAATAGCAGTATAAAAATAAGTAAATGCAATAATCAATGTTACATATATTATATTATACAACCAACTTGTATTATCCATCAACAACTGTGTGATATTCCCTGTACTCTCTGACTGATATCTAACAAAAGCCAACGGAATGAACATCAAAGCTTGAGCAAAGATAATAGGCATAACGTTAGCAGCAAAAAGCTTCAAGGGAATGTACTGACGTGCACCTCCATATTGCTTATTACCTACCAAACGCTTTGCATACTGCACGGGAACACGACGCGTTCCTTGAACGAGAAGAATGGATGCACAAACAACAAAATAGAGAATAAGTAACTCTGCAATGAACATGATGAGACCACCACCTGTGATTGCTTCCAAACGAGAACCAACCTCCTGTATGAAAGCTTCGGGGAGTCGGGCAATAATACCCACCATAATAATCATAGAAACACCGTTTCCTATTCCCTTATCTGTAATACGCTCTCCAAGCCATAGTACGAACATACTTCCTGCAGCCAAAATAATGGTTGCAGGAACCATGAATACCGTCCAAGAGATACCTGATGCCAAAGCACCTTCGGCTTGCATCTTCAGGTTAATCAAGTAAGACGGTGCCTGAAACAGTAGGATTGCTACTGTCAGGGCACGCGTATACCAATTAATCTTTTTCCGGCCACTTTCACCTTCACGTTGCATCTTCTGGAAATAAGGTACAGCTACAGCTAAAAGCTGCATAACGATAGAAGCTGAAATGTAGGGCATGATTCCCAACGCAAAAATAGACGCATTAGAAAATGCTCCACCAGAGAACATATTCAAAAGTGACATCAAGCCACCAGAGGTTTGAGACTGTAATTGCTCCAACATGTTCGGATTGATACCTGGAAGTACCACAAACGAGCCTAAGCGGTAAATAGCCACAAATAGGATGGTGATAAGAATTCGCTGACGCAAATCTTCAACCTTCCAACAATTCTTTAGTGCCTCGATAAACTTTTTCATTTGTTTAGATTATTGTTGTGTTACCACCTACTGCCTTGATTGCCTCTTCAGCAGTTTTTGAGAATGCATTTGCTTCAACAGCGAGAGAAGCTTTCAACTCACCATTGCCAAGCACTTTAACCAAAGCCTTTCCACGGAGGATACCAGCCTCACGCAATTCTGCGAGTCCGATTTTTGTCAAACCCTTAGCGTCCGCCAATTCCTGCAATACAGAAAGGTTTACAGCCAGATACTCCTTATGGTTAATATTCTTAAAGCCGGCTTTAGGAATACGACGTTGCAAAGGCATCTGTCCACCCTCAAAACCTATTTTTCTTTTATAACCAGAGCGAGCCTTAGCACCTTTGTGTCCACGAGTAGAAGTACCACCCAAACCTGAACCGGGTCCACGGCCAATACGACGACGTGAGTGTGTAGAACCTGCAGCTGGCTTTAAACTATTTAATTTCATAATTTTCTTTTTATACGAGATTAATTAATCGACTACTTTCACCAGATGATGAACTTTTCTAATCATTCCACGGATGCTTGGAGTATCTTCTACCTCAACAACCTGAGAAATCTTACGAAGTCCCAAAGCCTGAAGTGTAGCCTTCTGATCGATGGGGTATCCAATTTTACTCTTTACTTGTTTGATCTTTATAGTTGCCATGTAATTAATCCTTTATCCATTAAAAACTTTATCCATGCTCACACCACGAACTCCGGCAATGGTATATGCATCACGCATTTGTGCCAACGCATCAATAGTTGCCTTCACCAAATTGTGAGGGTTAGAAGAACCTTTAGACTTGGCGATCACATCGGTAATACCGCAGCTTTCCAATACAGCACGCATAGCACCACCGGCTTTCAAACCTGTACCGGCAGCAGCAGGTTTAATGAGAACTTTCGCTCCACTATAAGCTACTTCCATTTCGTGAGGTACAGTTCCTTTAAGCACGGGAACCTTAACCAAGTTTTTCTTTGCAGCTTCAACACCCTTAGCGATTGCTGCTGTCACTTCTCCGGCCTTACCAAGACCATAACCAATGACTCCATTGCCATCACCTACAACGACAATCGCAGCGAAAGTGAAGGTACGACCACCCTTTGTTACCTTGGTAACACGGTTGATAGCCACCAAGCGATCTTTTAATTCAGCGTCACTATTTACTCTTACTTTATTCATTGCCATAATCGTTTAAAATTTAAGTCCGCCCTTACGAGCTGCATCTGCTAATTCCTTAATACGGCCGTGATAGAGATAACCATTGCGGTCAAAAACTACCGCTGTAACACCAGCAGCTTGTGCTTTTTGTGCTACAAGTTCTCCGACTTTCTGTGCTTGTTCTTTCTTAGGCATGGCTTCCATACCAAGAGAAGAAGCTGAAGCTAAAGTCTGACCTGTCAAATCATTAATTACCTGTACGTAGATTTGTTTGTTAGAACGGAAAACACTCATACGAGGACGTTCAGCCGTACCATTTACATTCTTACGAACTCTGTATTTGATTTTAATTCGTCTTTCTACTTTCTTTGTTGTCATAATCGTAAAAAATTAAAGTTACTTAGCTGAAGCTGACTTACCAGACTTTCTACGGATAACCTCGCCTTGGAAGAGAATACCTTTTCCTTTGTAAGGCTCAGGCTTACGGAAAGAACGAATTTTAGCACAGATCAGTCCGAGTAATTGCTTATCACAAGATTCCAAGATAAGAACTGGATTCTGATTTCTTTCAGATTTGCTTTCTACCTTTACTTCTGCGGGAAGCTCGATAAAGATAGGGTGAGTATAACCAAGTGAGAACTCAATCAAGTTACCCTTGTTAGAAACACGATAACCCACACCAACCAATTCCAATACTTTCTTATAGCCTTCGCTCACACCTACAACCATATTGTTGACAAGTGAACGATACAAACCATGAAAAGCTTGCTTTTGCTTGTAATTAACAGGACTATTTTCATCTATTTCGAAAACTACCTGACCATCTTCTACATTCATGATGATAGAAGAATCAACTTTTTGAGATAATTCTCCCTTAGGACCCTTCACTGTAACAATGCCGTCCTTTTGAGAGATCTGCACTCCTGCCGGAACGCTAATAGGTAATTTACCAATTCTTGACATTCTGTATCCTCCAATTAATAAACATAACAAAGAACCTCACCACCCACTTTGAGTTCAGCAGCTTCTTTATTAGTCATTACACCTTGAGATGTAGATATAATTGCTATACCTAATCCATTAATTACTCTCGGCATGTCCTTATAACCAGTATACTTACGCAAACCGGGTGTAGAAACACGTTTTAAGCTGGTGATAGCACTAGCTTTTGTTGTTGGATGATACTTCAAAGCCACTTTGATAGTACCTTGGGGACCTTCTTCAACGAACTTGTAGTTCAGAATGTATCCCTTCTCGAAGAGAATCTTTGTTATTTCCTTCTTTAAGTTAGACGCAGGCACCTCTACAACACGATGGCGTGCCATAATGGCGTTTCTGAGTCTGGTCAGATAATCTGCTATTGGATCTGTCATATTAAAATAGTTTTAATTGATCGGGACATCCCGACAATATTAAATAAATTCTTTTATATGTTCAGATTAGAGAAAGGCTATCGCCACTAAAATAGCAATTCCTTCTCTAATCTGTTCATGTGCTTACCAGCTTGCTTTCTTAACTCCGGGTATCAAACCTGCAGAAGCCATCTCACGGAACTGAATACGAGAAATACCAAACTGTCTGATATAACCCTTTGGACGTCCTGTTACCTTGCAACGGTTGTGAAGGCGGATAGGGTTAGCATTCTTGGGGATAGCCTGCAACTTACGAGCAGCCTCATAAGCTTCATTATAATCCTCAGACGTAGCGATAATCTTCTTCAATGCCGCACGTTTTTCAGCATAACGGGCTACTAACTTAGCACGTTTTACTTCACGTGCTTTCATTGATTCTTTTGCCATATTGCTTAATCGTTTTTAGCGTTTTTGAAAGGAAGACCAAAAGCTTTCAATAGTGCATAACCTTCTTCGTCAGTTTTAGCTGTTGTAACAAAAGTTATGTTCATTCCTTGAATGCGATCTATTGAATCGATATTGATCTCAGGGAAAATGATTTGTTCAGAGATACCTAAAGTGTAGTTACCACGACCATCAAACTTGCTTTCGATACCCTTGAAGTCACGGATACGAGGAAGAGCAACGCGTACGAGTTTCTCGAGGAATTCGTACATTCTCTCACGACGCAATGTTACCATAACACCAATAGGCATCTTCTTACGAAGCTTGAAGTTAGCGATGTCTTTCTTAGAGAAAGTTGCAACAGCTTTCTGACCGGTAATCGTAGAAATTTCTTTGATAGCAACTTCTATAATCTTCTTATCCTGTGTTGCATCTCCCAAACCCTGATTGATGACAATTTTCTTGAGGACAGGCACCTGCATTGCCGAAGAATAATTAAATTGCTTCTTCAATTCAGGTACGATAGTCTCAGCATATTGTTTCTTTAATTGTGCTGTATCCATTATTTAATTTCCTCCCCTGATTTCTTAGCAACGCGTACTTTCTTACCGTCGTTAGTTAACTTAATACCGACACGAGTAGCTTTACCACTTTTCGGATCTATCAAACTCAAATTTGAGACGTGGATAGGTGCTTCTTGTTTAACAATGCCTCCTTGAGGATACTTAGCAGATGGCTTAGCACTCTTTGAAACCATATTCAGGCCTTCAACGATTGCACGTTGCTTTTCAACTAAGACTTTGAGCACTTTACCTTTCTGACCTTTATCTTCACCGGTCAAAACGATAACCTCGTCACCTTTTTTAATATGTAACTTACTCATTACTTTCTGTTTATTAATTGATTAAAGTACCTCAGGTGCTAAAGACACCACCTTCATATTCACGGCACGAAGCTCACGAGCGACAGGACCGAAGATACGGCTACCACGAATTTCTCCAGCATTGTTCAACAATACACATGCATTATCGTCGAAACGGATATAAGAACCATCCGCTCTGCGAATTTCCTTCTTTGTACGAACAATTAAAGCTTTAGATACTGCACCTTTTTTCACATCACTCGATGGGATAACGCTCTTGACAGAAACGACAATCACGTCACCAACACTTGCGTAACGACGGCGTGTACCACCTAGGACACGAATGCAAAGAGCCTCGCGTGCACCGCTGTTATCACATACTGTAAGTCTTGATTCTGCTTGTATCATAATTACTTAGCCTTTTCAATTATTTGAACTAATCTCCATCGCTTTGTTCTACTCAAAGGACGAGTTTCCATAATGAGTACGGTATCACCTACACTTGCCTCATTCTTTTCATCATGCACATGGTATTTCTTTGTCTTTTGAACAAACTTACCATAGATAGGGTGCTTCTCTTTAAACTTGGCAGCAATAACGATGGTCTTATCCATCTTATCACTTGTAACGACACCCTGTCTTACTTTTCTTAAATTTCTTGTTTCCATCTGAACCATTTAATTATTTATTGAGTTCGCGTTGGCGAAGCTCGGTTTGCATACGTGCGATATCACGACGAGCACTCTTAATCTGTGATGGATTCTCAAGAGGAGAAACGTTGTGGTTGAACTTCATTTTGTCGTAAGCTTCAACTGCATTCTCCAATTTCTCAACCAAGTCTTTGGTCTCAAGTTCTTTTACTTCTTTAATCTTCATAGCTTAAGCGTTTTTATCGTAATCACGTCTAACAACAAACTTAGTCTTTACAGGCAACTTCTGTGCTGCAAGGCGAAGTGCTTCTTTAGCTACATCAAAGCTCACACCTTCTACTTCAAAAAGAATGCGGCCTGGTGTAACAGGAGCAACCCAACCTGCGGGATCACCTTTACCCTTACCCATACGGACATCGGCAGGCTTGCGTGTGAAAGGTTTGTCAGGGAAGATACGAATCCATACCTGTCCTTCACGTTGCATGTAACGATTCACTGCAATACGTGCAGCTTCAATCTGACGGCTATCAATCCATTTTGACTCAAGAGTCTTGATACCAAATGAACCGAAAGCCAATTGTGTACCCCTGCTGGCGTTGCCTTTATTGCCACGTCCGTCTTGGGGTCTTCTATATTTTACTCTTTTTGGCTGTAACATAATAACTTCTTAATTTTAGCGGTTGTTATTTCTTTTGCGATTACCACGTCCAGAACGTCCACCACCGTTATTATTAGAACGACCTGTATTTTGTTTCTCTTGAGTAAAGTTAGGAGCGAGGTCACGCTTTCCATAAACTTCACCTCTACAAATCCAAACCTTGATACCCAAAAGACCAACTTTGGTTAAAGCTTCTGCTTGACAGTAATCAATGTCTGCACGGAATGTATGCAAAGGAGTACGTCCTTCTTTGTACATTTCTTGACGAGCCATTTCGGCACCGTTTAGACGACCGGAGATTTGAACTTTGATACCTTCAGCTCCAGCACGCATCGTATTTTGGATAGCCATCTTAATTGCACGACGGTAAGCTATCTTACCTTCAACTTGGCGTGCGATGTTATTTGCTACGATTGTTGCATCAAGATCGGGCTTCTTTACTTCAAAGATATTGATTTGTATATCTTTCTTGTAGAGTTTCTTCAACTCTTCTTTCAACTTATCAACATCTTGTCCTCCCTTACCAATGACGATTCCAGGACGAGCTGTACAAATTGTAATGGTAACGAGTTTAAGAGTACGTTCGATAACGATACGAGCGATACTAGCTTTAGCCAAACGCTCATTCAAGTACTTACGAATCTTTTGATCTTCAACGAGGTTATCGCCAAAGTCTTTACCTCCAAACCAATTAGAATCCCAACCACGAACAATACCGAGTCGGTTGCTTATCGGATTAACTTTCTGTCCCATTCTATTAATTATTTTCGTCGTTAGTTTTGGAATCAACAAATAATGTAACATGATTTGAACGCTTGCGGATTCTGTATCCGCGTCCCTGTGGTGCAGGTCTCATGCGTTTCATTGTAACACCTTCGTCTACGAACACTTTGCTGATATAAAGTTCGCCTTCATCAGCCTTGCGGTCATTCTTTGTCTCCCAGTTAGCAATAGCCGAACGCAACAATTTTTCAACGTCAGCGGCAGCCTGCTTCTTTGAGAATCTCAAAACGCCAAGAGCACGGTTTACTTCCAAGCCACGAATCATGTCTACAACATAACGCATCTTTCGTGGAGAAGAAGGAACTCCCTTGAGCGTTGCAAAATACATGTTTTTAAGGGCTTCTTTTCTTTTCTCAGCCGATATATGTTTTCTTGCTCCCATTATTTACTTTCAATTTAAATGGTTTGTCCCTTTAGCGTTTATTACCTGAGTGGCCTCCGAAGCGTCTTGTTGGAGAGAATTCTCCGAGCTTGTGTCCGACCATGTTCTCTGTAATATACACAGGGATAAATTTGTTTCCGTTATGAACTGCAACAGTGTGTCCCACAAAATCAGGGGAAATCATTGAAGCTCTAGCCCATGTCTTCACGACACTCTTCTTACCACTTTCATTCATGGCAAGAATTTTCTTTTCGAGTGAAACGTTAATATATGGACCTTTTTTTAATGAACGACTCATAAATTTTTACTCTTTAATGTTATTTACTTGCTCTTTCAATGATATACTTGTTAGACTGTTTCTTTGGTGCACGCGTCTTGAGACCCTTAGCATACAAGCCCTTGCGTGAACGTGGGTGTCCACCACTCTGGCGTCCTTCACCACCACCCATGGGGTGATCTACAGGGTTCATAACAACACCACGGTTGTGAGGACGTCTTCCCAACCAACGTGAACGACCTGCCTTACCAGATTGTTCCAACGCATGGTCAGAGTTACCTACACTACCGACAGTAGCTTTACAAGCAGAAAGAATCTTACGTGTTTCTCCTGAGGGGAGCTTAATTACACAGTAAGAACCTTCACGAGAAGTCAACTGAGCAAAATTACCAGCCGAACGAACGAGGAGTGCACCTTGTCCTGGACGCAATTCAATGTTATGAATCACGGTACCTACAGGAATGTTTGCCAAGGGCATAGCATTCCTACAGGAATGTTTGCCAAGGGCATAGCATTTCCAATCTCAGGAGCTGCGTCTGCACCAGACAACAAAGTTGCACCCACCTCAAGTCCATTGGGAGCAATAATGTAACGTTTTTCACCATCAGCATAGTACAACAATGCAATACGAGCCGAACGGTTTGGATCGTATTCGATTGTTTTAACTACAGCTGGAACACCATCTTTCTCACGTTTAAAGTCGATCAAGCGGAACTTTTTCTTGTGTCCACCACCTATGTATCGAACTGTCATTTTACCGGTGTTATTTCTACCACCAGTTGAACGCTTACCGTAAACGAGAGACTTTTCTGGCACGGATGCAGTAATATCCTCGAACGTGCCAATAATCTTGTGTCTTTGACCCGGAGTTACCGGTTTAAATTTACGTACTGCCATTTTTTATTTAAATATTGCTGTAAAAATCAATTTCTTGGCCAGCCGCAATTGTAACGATGGCCTTTTTAAACGCATTCTTTTGGCCTTTCACAAGTCCCGCCTTTGTATAGCGGCTAGAACGCTTGCCTGCATAAAGAATTGTGTTTACGCTCAACACCTTTACATTATACAAACTTTCGATTTCATTCTTAATTTGTATTTTGTTTGCGTCTGGACGAACAATAAAGCCATACTTGGTTTCAGCCGCCTTTGTTCTTTCTTCGCCTTTTACCTTGTAAGTTCTTTCAACAGAAGACTTGTCCGTAATCTTGGTCATTTTTTCTGTGACCAATGGTTTTATGATAAATGCCATATTCTATGTCCTCTTTATTTGTTTAAGATTTCGTCGATTACCTTCAATGAATTTTCAGTCACAACAAGCACATCCGCATTCAAAACTTTATAAGCATTGAGTGAAGAAGCTGTCATAACTTCAGAACGTTGCAAGTTACGAGCTGACAAATATACGTTTTTATTTACATTTGGCAAAAGAAGCAAGGTCTTCTTACCCTCAACTTGAAGATTTTTAGCAATATTTACAAAATCTTTAGTTTTAGGAGCTGCCATTTCGAAGTCTTCTACTACGATAATAGCATTATCTTGTGCCTTATAAGAGAGTGCAGATTTGCGTGCTAAACTCTTTACTTTCTTGTTCAGCTTGAAACCGTAATCGCGAGGTTTAGGACCAAATACGCGAGCACCACCAACGAGCAGAGGAGAGTTGATATCACCACGACGTGCACCACCACCACCTTTCTGGCGTCCAAGTTTACGAGTAGATCCGCTCATCTCACTTCTTTCCTTAGACTTAGCAGTACCTTGGCGTTGGTTAGCCAAATATTGCTTAACATCCAAATAAAGAACGTGATCGTTGGGTTCTACACCAAAGATTGCATCATTTAACGTAACCTTTCTTCCGGTCTCTTGACCATTGATATTTAATACGCTAACTTCCATTATTTCTGAATTAATAGGGTTG
Organism: Prevotella sp.; assembly: GCA_022783515.1. Taxonomy (GTDB): domain Bacteria; phylum Bacteroidota; class Bacteroidia; order Bacteroidales; family Bacteroidaceae; genus Prevotella. The sequence goes on along the minus strand of JALEWR010000231.1, from coordinate 4,743 downwards.
AACCATTGCATCCAGCTACACTACCCTTAACAAGGATAAGATTATGTTCTGGAATAACCTTTAACACTTTGAGGTTCTGAGTTGTAACTCTGTCGCCTCCCATTTGGCCACCCATGCGCATGCCTTTGAAGACTTTAGCAGGGTAAGAACAAGCACCGATAGATCCGGGCTTTCTGGCACGGTCGTCCTGTCCGTGTGTACTCTGACCGACACCACCAAATCCGTGACGTTTAACAACTCCCTGGAAACCCTTTCCTTTAGAGGTACCTACAACATCTACATACTCTGCATTGGCAAAATACTCGATTGTAATTACATCACCGAGGTTGTACTCCTCATCAAATTTGAACTCGGCCAAGTGCTTCTTTGGTGTTGTACCTGCTTTTTTAAAGATACCTGCCATTGGCTTGTTTGTTCTGCTTTCTTTTGCCTCGCCAAACGCCAACTGTACAGCCTTGTAACCATCTTTCTCGATAGTTTTAACCTGGGTTACAACACAAGGACCAGCTTCGATAACAGTGCATGGTACATTCTTTCCATCAGCACTGAAAACGGATGTCATTCCGATTTTTTTTCCAATTAATCCTGGCATTTCAATAATAATATTAAAAAATAATCAAACTAAATTCTTACTACACTTTGATTTCTACTTCAACACCACTAGGCAATTCGAGCTTCATCAAAGCGTCCACTGTCTTTGCTGTTGAGTTATAGATATCGATTAATCTCTTGAAGTCTTGCAACTGGAATTGCTCGCGTGACTTTTTGTTAACGAAAGTACTTCTGTTAACAGTGAAGATACGTTTGCGTGTTGGCAATGGAATAGGACCACTAACAACTGCACCTGTTGCTTTAACTGCTTTTACGATTTTCTCTGCTGATTTGTCAACCAACTTGTGGTCGTAAGACTTCAGCTTAATTCTAATTTTTTGACTCATTGTCTTTAATTGTTTATTTATTGTTTGTTTGAATTGTCGGGCTTGTTTAAGAGTCATTCGCTAAACAATCTCCCGTACGTTATATGGGTTAAGCCGAGGAGATGAACTCTCCCCGACTTTCCTCATTTCTGTATTATACCAAGTCTACGCGACCTTTAACTTCTTCAAGCACAGCCTTTGCAATTGAGCTTGAGAGAGGTGAGTGATGATCATACTCCATAGAGCTTGTTGCACGACCCGAAGTGATTGTACGCAAAGCAGTTACATAGCCGAACATTTCCGCCAAAGGAACTTGTGCTTTAACGATACGTGCACCGCTACGAGCCTCGTCCATACCTTCAACTTGACCACGACGCTTGTTCAAGTCACCGATTACATCACCCATGTTTTCTTCTGGAGTAACAACTTCCACCTTCATGATAGGCTCCATCAATACAGGACCTGCCTTAGGACAAGCGTTCTTATAAGCGTTCAATGCAGCCAACTCAAATGACAACTGGTCAGAGTCTACAGGGTGGAAAGAACCGTCGGTAAGCACCACCTTGATGGGTTCCATGGGGAAGCCGCCAAGAATACCGGTCTTCATTGCATTCTCAAAACCTTTTTGAACTGCAGGGATAAATTCCTTAGGAACGTTACCACCCTTCACCTCGTTGATGAATTGGATACCAGCTTCCTTGAAGTCTTCGTCTCTAGGACCAACAGTAACGATGATATCAGCAAACTTACCGCGACCACCACTCTGCTTCTTATAAACTTCGCGAAGAGTAACATCCTTAGTGATTGATTCCTTATAGTTAACCTGTGGTTTACCTTGGTTACATTCAACCTTGAACTCACGTTTCAAACGGTCGATGATGATATCGAGGTGAAGCTCACCCATACCCGAGATAATGGTCTGACCACTTTGCTCGTCGGTACGAACGGTAAATGTAGGATCTTCTTCTGCCAATTTTGCCAAACCAGTATCCATCTTCGCAACGTCTGCCTGACTCTTAGGTTCAACAGCAATAGAGATAACGGTATCGGGGAAAGTCATTGACTCAAGAACGATAGGTGCATTCTCATCACAAAGAGTATCACCGGTACGGATATCTTTGAAACCTACACCTGCACCAATATCACCAGCATCGATTGTTTCCATTGGAATTTCCTTATTAGAGTTCATCTGGAACAAACGGCTAATACGTTCTTTCTTACCTGAGCGTGAATTGTAAACGTAAGATCCTGCAGAAACCTTACCTGAGTAGACACGGAAGAACACCAAACGTCCCATAAATGGATCGGTAGCAATCTTAAATGCCAAAGCAGAGGTAGGGGCAGATTCTGAAGGTTGACGGCTTTCTTCTTCGTCAGTGTTAGGGTTAACACCTACGATAGCTTCTGTATCGATGGGTGAAGGCAAGAAAGCACATACATAGTCGAGAAGAGGCTGCACACCCTTGTTCTTATAAGAAGAACCCAAGGTCATAGGAGTCAAATCCATTGAGATAGTACCCTTACGGATAGCCTTCATCAATTCTTCTTCAGTAGGTTCTACACCTTCCAAATACTTCTCCATCAAGGCATCGTCAAAGTTTGCAGCACTCTCAATCATCTTCTCACGCCATTCCTTAGCTTCATCCAAGAGGTCAGCAGGAATTTCTTCCACGTCATAGTCTGCACCCATTGTTTCATCGTGCCAAAGGATAGCCTTCATTTTGATAAGGTCGATAACACCTTTAAAGTTTTCTTCTGCACCGATAGGAATTTGCACGGGACAAGGGTTAGCACCCAAGATATCCTTCATCTGTTGCACGGTCTCGAAGAAGTTTGCACCTGAACGGTCCATTTTATTAACGTAACCGATACGAGGTACATTATATTTGTCAGCTTGACGCCATACTGTTTCTGACTGTGGTTGCACACCATCAGCTGCAGAATAAGTAGCTACAGCACCATCCAATACACGAAGTGAACGCTCTACCTCAGCGGTAAAGTCAACGTGTCCGGGAGTGTCAATCAAGTTGATTTTATATGTATTGTTATTCCACTTCCAGTCACAAGTAGTAGCAGCAGAAGTAATGGTGATACCACGTTCTTGCTCTTGTGCCATCCAGTCCATTGTTGCAGAACCATCATGCACCTCACCAATTTTGTGAGTCTTACCTGTATAGAAAAGGATACGTTCAGAAGTCGTTGTCTTACCGGCATCGATGTGAGCCATAATACCGATATTACGTGTCAATCTTAAATCGCGATTTGCCATTGTTTATTTTCCTCTTTATTATGATTAAAATCTGAAGTGAGCAAACGCACGGTTAGCCTCAGCCATACGGTGCATATCTTCCTTACGCTTAAATGCACCACCTTGGTTATTGTAAGCATCCATAATCTCAGCAGCCAATTTGTCTGCCATGGTCTTACCACCACGTTTGCGTGCAAAAGCAATCATATTTTTCATTGAAATACTTTCCTTACGATCAGGACGAATTTCTGTAGGAACTTGGAAAGTAGCACCACCAATACGGCGACTCTTTACTTCAACTTGAGGAGTGATATTATCCAATGCTGTCTTCCAAATTTCGAGAGGAGCCTTTTCTTCTTTCTCCATCTTCGTCTTTACAGTTTCGAGAGCATTGTAGAAAATTTCATAAGATGTATTCTTCTTACCATCATACATCAAATGGTTTACAAACTTAGAGACCTTTTGGTCGTTAAACACGGGATCTGGAAGGATCACACGCTTCTTTGGTTTTGCTTTTCTCATTTTGTTTTAAATAAAATTCTGCTTGGGGTTGTCATTGTTCTTCAACATCCTCTCTAGGACATTTACTCAACCTGTTAGACTTTTCTCCAGCAAAACAGTTGATAATTATTTCTTTCGCTTCCATACACCTTATTATATTATATAAGGGCATTTCCACCTTTGATTGTCAAATGAAATAAGTTTTAAGTATATGAACCCTAGCATCCTCTTTCGCTATAGTTCCGAAGTCATTGTTTCTCACAATACTTACCAACCGTAAGATTCACAGACTTAAAACTTGTTTTACTTTTCAATTCTTACTTTTTAGCAGCTTTAGGACGCTTAGCACCATATTTAGAACGACGCTGTGTACGGTTAGCTACACCGGCGGTATCCAATGTACCACGAACGATGTGATAACGCACACCGGGAAGGTCTTTTACACGACCACCACGAACCAAAACGATACTGTGTTCTTGCAAGTTGTGTCCTTCTCCTGGAATGTAAGAGTTCACTTCCTTAGAGTTTGTTAAACGAACACGAGCAACCTTACGCATTGCTGAATTAGGCTTTTTAGGCGTTGTAGTATAAACACGAACACAAACGCCACGACGCTGAGGACATGCTTCCAAAGCAGGCGATTTACTCTTGTCTACAATCGTCTTTCTGCCTTTTCTTACCAATTGTGAAATAGTAGGCATAATTTTAACTTTTAAATTTATATATTATTTTCTTTATATTCAGTCATTTACGAAACGGACATAATATACCATTTCGGGGTGCAAAGTTACAAATAATTATTCGGCCAGCCTATACATTAATTATAGCAATTACACCTAAGTACTTAATTTTAACACAATATAACTATAATTAACCCGAAAAAACAATCATATAATAGCCGTATCAAGACGAAATGACTCTATTGTTACCCAAGTTCGGATTAAGCTGACAACTTGTTTATCTGTTCACCTCTTGATTGCCATATTAATTTTATAGGTTAATCAAGAACATCAACAATCAACCTGATGCACCCTGACAACTTATCACTAACACTTTACACAGGTCTATCCACCGGAA
>JALEWR010000216.1 GCA_022783515.1 Prevotella sp. | reverse complement strand
GGCAAATGGATAAGACCGATAGATTACGAGACTACGGACTCGCTTTTCTATTGTACGAACATGGCCTTGGCGTCTGTGGGTACGAACTTATTCGTGAATTATTCATATTTATAAAATTAATTTTGAACAGTTACTTAATTACTTTTTGTATCATAATACCGAAATTGTGATGAATGGTTATAGATATCTCAAATTTATAAAGTAAAACAATATCTTCCAAGTAAAAATGTAAGAAAATGTAATTTTATAAAGAAAATCCTTATACCGTAGAGTTAACTCAACAATTAAAGGGGGTACTGCTGATAAATACCGCTTACTTCCAAAAGAAGGGCTGCATAAAAAGAAGCAAGTCTGCTTGCTTACTTGTTGGTTCGTTTATTGGTCAATTGCCTGTGCAAGTGGTATCTGACTGGCATATACTCTTGCCTACTTGACGTTAGGTTGATGCTAAACAGAAGTCTTTTTGTATGTTAAATCAATTTTCTTGTATATAATTAAGGTGGTTTTACACATATCGCAGAACTGCTATTATATGCTACATATTGTGCGGTTTTGTGTTGTTTTTGTTGGCAAAACGATGCGAAATATTGGTGTTTATTCTGTCTTTTTGTATTTTAACTGATAATAAATTTCCTTTTATTTTGTTGTCTTTTAATATTTTTATATATTTGCAACCGATATCATTACGCTGACCTATGGCTTGAACAGTAATTTTCTACAATGAAGAGTCATACATGAGGCACAACACAACCTGCTATATATCAGGCACAACGTTTCGTTATGAAAGCATCAGGCGTTAAAAACTGTAATGTTGTCTCTCATCATCACACAGTTGATTTTAATAAAGCCGGATGTATGGAATCCAAATTCGCTTGAGTTATCCGCTATGGCGGGGCAATTCATTTTAGAAGAACAAGAAAAGAATAAAAACTATTGACGAATTAATTTTTTATGTTTCATTTATCCAAAATACCAACTATGCAGAAACGCTTATTACATTTATTTGTATTGGTATGGTTCGTTGCAGCAATGCCGGCGATGGTATTTGCCCAGAACGAGACTCAACAAGTAACAGTAGTTGTTGAGGGAACCGTTATTGACCAAACGACCAACGAACCCATTGTCGGTGCTTCGGTGCGTGTTAAAAATTCAACGCGTGGAGCAACTACCGACGTGAACGGAAAGTTCAGAATGGCAGATTGTAAGCCCACTGACCAGTTCCAAGTGAGTTATATCGGTTTCAAGCCTCGTAATTTTACGGTGGGCAAGAGAACCAAGTTTACCATTTATCTTGAAGAAAACGTGCAAGACGTTAAACAGGTGGTGGTGACAGGTTTTCAAAAACTGAAGAAGAACAGTTTTACAGGTACGGCAACCATCGTTACGAGCGATGAGTTGAAAAAAGCCAACGCCAAAGATGCAGTGAAGGCCTTGCAGGTGTTTGATCCCTCGTTCCGTATTCTCGACAACCTGGGTTTTGGTGCTGACCCCAACCGTATGCACGAAATCAATGTGCGTGGTGCATCGAGTATTTCTCAGCAAAGAGGTCTTGATGTGGAGAGCGAACGCTTGACACAGCGTACCAACTTGCGTGATAATCCCAATATGCCCATCTTCTTGCTGGATGGTTTTGAGGTAGATGTTCAGAAAATCTACGATATGGACATGAACCGTATCCAGAGTATGACAATCTTGAAAGATGCTGCGGCGACAGCTCTTTATGGTTCGCGTGCGGCTAATGGTGTGGTAGTGGTAACAACCGTTCCTCCCACAGCAGGTGAAATACGCATCAACTATAACACCACTTTCGAGTTGACCTTGCCCGACCTTTCCGACTATAATCTGGCTAATGCAGCCGAGAAATTGCAGGTAGAGAAAGATGCCGGTGTATATGATGGTTATGATGCTGCCAATAAAATTCTGGAAGCATTGCGTTATAATGAACGCTTGAACGAAGTGCGTCGTGGTGTAAACACCGACTGGATGGCTCGTCCCTTGCGTAATGCTTATAACTGGCGTAACTATGTTAGCTTGTCGGGTGGTGTCAATGAGGTGCGTTATATGCTCGATGTCAACTACGACAAGAATGCCGGTGTAATGAAGGGGTCACACCGTAACCGTTATGGGGCAGGTATGATGATCGACTATCGTTTGCGTGATTGGTTGCAAATTCAAAACAAGGCAAGCTTTGACCGTACATCATACGAAGATTCACCTTATGGCTATTTCAACGACTATTCGCTCAAACAACCTTATGATGCCATTGTGGATGAGAACGGAGAGTATTTGCCTGTGCTGCCCATGTCTAAGCAAGACAATCCTCTTTGGAAACAAGGACACCTATATAATTATACCAATAGAGGTGGCATTATCGACTTTACCAATAACTTGAGTGTGAATGTATTTATTACCCCCAGTTTCCAGGTGAAAGGTACATTTAGCGTTTCTCGTGTAGAAACGACCAATGAAACGTTTAAAGACCCTAAAGACGCAATGTTCGATAGAATTGTCGACATTCAGAAAAAAGGACTTTTGAATAATTCAAAAGATATAAGCTTGCGTTGGAATAGTAAGTTGACAGCTCACTTCAGCAAGCGTTTCTCCAAACATTTCTTGAACTTGACCGGTGGTATGGACGTGCAAGAAACAAAGAATACCATGACAAGTTATGCGTTGGAAGGTTTTAGTTTGGGTTCGTTGAGTAAAGGTAGTTATGCAGCTCAGCAGCACACCAAGACACTGCCTATGGAGACAAAAACACGTTTGTTCGGTGTTTTGGGAGCGTTGAATTATACTTTTGATGAGGTTTATCTTTTGGATGCATCATTCCGTTTGGATGGTTCGTCACAGTTTGGAGAAGACAAACGCTTTGCTCCCTTTGCTTCAGTGGGTGCGGGTATCAATGCTCATAATTATCCCTTTATCAAGAAGTTGAAAGATATCAATACCTTACGTTTCAAAGCCACTTATGGTAGTACAGGTAAGGTTAACTTCTCTCGCTTCGATGTGATTAGTAGTTATAAAGCCAATACCTCGTCTTGGTATTATACAGGCTCTATTGTGAATCTCTTTACTATGGGTAATCCAAGTCTTTCTTGGGAGAAGACCAATACGCTCGATTTGGGTTTAACCGTAGAATTGTTTAAGAATCGCCTCTTCTTGGAAGCCAACTACTATAACAAGAAGACCGACGGAATGATCGATCAGATTGCTATTCGTCCTTCTTCTGGTTTTGCTTCACTCAACGGAAACGTGGGCTCGATTGAAAATAAAGGTTTTGAGTTGAAAACCAACGTTACTGCTTTCCGTAACAAAGATTGGATGGTGGTGTTGAATGCCAACTTGGCGTCGAATACCAACCGCATCACCAAGTTGGACAAGGCAATGGAGGAATACAACAAAAAGATTAAAGAAAACTACGATGCAGAGAACCCACAGTATGCAGGTTTGCAAAATCGCCCGGTGGCTATGTATTATGTAGGAGCATCAACCAGTGCTATTTATGCCGTTCCTTCATTGGGTATCGACCCTGCAAGTGGTGTTGAATTGTTCCGTAAGAAGGATGGCACCATTACCAAAGAATGGAATTCCAATGATATGGTGGTGTGTGGTAATAGCAATCCCGATGCCCAAGGTTCGTTTGGCGTAAATGTAGCTTATAAAGGTGTCTATGTGAATGCGTCTTTCCTCTATGCTTTTGGCGGACAAATGTATAATCAAACATTGATTGACAAAGCAGAAAATGCCAATATCAAAGAGAATAACGTAGACCGTCGCGTTATTACCGATCGTTGGCGTCATGTAGGTGATGTAGTGCCTTTCTATGCGTTGAACAGCAATGTAAGAACGCGTATGACCTCTCGTTTTGTGCAAGACAATAACTATGTGCATTTCAATAGCTTGTCTGTAGGCTACGACTTCGGTCGCAAGATTACCTCAAAGCTCGGATTGAGTGGACTCTCTGTTTCGTTCCAGGCCTCCGACTTGGCTCGTTGGAGTACCATCAAGGTTGAACGCGGTTTGTCTTATCCTTATGCACGCACTTATAGTTTCAGTCTTCGTGCCAACTATTGATAACCTTTAAAATAGAAACAAGATGAAAAAACGAAATATATTATATACGGCTGTAGGTGCAATGATGGCTCTCACGATGAGCAGTTGTAACGATTGGCTTGATATTCCTGTAGATGGACAGAGCACTTCTAAGGAGCTTTTTGCCGATGGCGATGGTTACCGTTCGGCATTACATGGATTGTATGGCAGTATGGCAAAACCCTTGCTCTATGGCAAAGAACTTCAATATGGGTTGATCGATTTCTTCTCTAATCAGTATAAAACGGCGGGAGTTCCTGAAAGATACTTTACCAGTGTCAGATATACGGCAGCAGCCAACCGCAAGTTTAATGACCCTGAATTACAGCCCACGTTGGATGAAATTTTCCGTGAAGCGTACAAAATCGTTGCCGAAGCCAATAACTTGATACATAACATCAATACCGAGGCGGACAGTAAGTTCAGTCAAGGTAAGATGGAACGCGATATGATACTTGGCGAAGCTTTGGCAGTGCGTGCCTTTATCCATTTCGACATGCTGCGTTTGTATGCTCCGGCACCCATTATCGACGATGGAGGAACATACCTGCCTTATATCAAAGCTTTCCCCGAGATTCAAGGTCAGCATGTTACCGTTAAAGCGTTTATTGACAATGTGATTGCCGACCTGGAAGAAGCTCGTAAGCTGGTGAAGGCATACGATGACACGCCGTTGGGTATCAGCACCTCTGTCAATGGCAAGGCACGTTATTATAACGAGTTGGAATATGGACTGGAAGGTGCCAACAATAAAGAAAGAATAGATGCTTTCTTCATGGGACGTGGCTATCGTTTCAGCTATTGGGCAATTACCGCTCTCTTGGCTCGTGTCTATCAGTATGGTGCAACCTTTGATGATGCTCGTTATGATTTGGCGGAAGCATGTGCCAAAGAAGTCGTCGACTGTGAAGTAACAACTTCATCACACACCTTTACTCCATTTAAGAACGAAGATTTTGAATTTAAATGGGCTGAAGATCCGGAAGTTATGAAGGGTATAAGAATGGAATCGAACCTCATCTTTGGTGTTTATAACTATAACCAGGTAAGAGATGCTGGTGTTGAGAATAATTTCCCCAAAGAGCCCGGTATGACTACCGGACAAATGTTCATTGCAGATGTTGAAGGACAGGAAATTTTTAAAACAGTGTCGGGTACTGATGAAAAAGAGAATGACATTAGATATACTCGTCTTTTGTTCACCCCTCGCGGAACAGAGGTTAAGCTGTCTATGAAGTGGTATGTGTCTCTTGTCAATACAACGTCGTCTTCCGGAGCAAGCACCAATAATCCCACGCTTTCTGTTTTGCCCTTGATTCGTACTTCAGAGATGCGTTATATCATGGCAGAAACAGCTGCCCGCCGAGGTAAATTGGACAAGGCTTATGAGATTTTGAATGGTATGCGTGAGGCCAGAAACTTGGGAACATCGCCTTTGACGGTGGCGTCTACTTTTGACGCTTTTCAAAAAGATTTGGTGCGTGAGGCACAACGTGAATGGATTTCGGAAGGACAACTCTTCTATCTCTATAAGCGTTTGAATGCACCGGTGAAGAGAGCGGATGGCTCTGTTGCTCCTTTCAGTAAGGAAGAAACCATCTTGCCGCTTCCTGTCAACGAAAAACTTTAATCATTAAAAAAGAAAAAACGATATGAAACGTACAAAATATTTCATTGGCATGTTTGCGATGCTACTCACTGTCTGCTCGTGTTCTGAAAACGAATTGATGGTGTTTGGCGACGAGCATCATATCTATTTCGATAAGTTTTATAAGGATGCGGCAGCTCCCGGTAAGGAGACAGCCGATTCTACCTTAGCGTCTTTCTTCTTTGAAAACGACGACGTGAATGAAATCGATGCAAAATTGGTGGTGCATATCACCGGAAAGTTGTTGGATCAAGACCGGAAATTTGCTTTGAAGGTAGTACCTGAATTGACCACTGCCAATCCGGATGAATATCGGTTGGCTGACAGCTATGTCTTCAGAGCCAACAATGTGAGTGCAGACGCTAAGAATCAAAGCGACACTATTGCTATCAAGATGTTGCGTTCTGGGCGTTTGAAAGACATGCCTCATGGCGTTCGTCTATGCGTAGAGTTGGTTCCTATGGGCGATCTTCAACTTGGTCAGACCGAGAGAACGCGTGCCGTGATTAACCTGACGCGTGATGCTATTAAGCCCGAATGGTGGGATGAGGAAGTTACAACCTTACTTTTGGGTAAGTATTCAAGCAAAAAGTATAAGTTGTTCTTAGAGAATATCGACCCCGATGCAACCTTGAATGCCGATATGTTGAAGAATCAACCTTACAAAGCCATTGAACTTGTAAGAAGATTTAAGCGTTGGCTGACAGAGAATCCTACTAAAGCAAGAGAAGAGAATGGTACCAAGATGACGGTCAATGTATAATTTTATCAATATACGACAATGAAAAAACTAAGATATGTATTACCTTTGGCATTTACCACTGTCTTGTTGGCAGGATGTTTTAGCGATCAGGGTAATTATGATTACGATGATATCAAGGCTCCGACATGGAGCATCAACATTGAAACAAATTTGAAGTATGTTCGTGCTCGTGGTGGTGCAACCGTAACCTTTGATGCTTCCGAGTATTTCCGTTGGGTGGGTTATGACTCGCTGCAACGAGCTCAAGAAGTGCGTTACGAATGGCGTATGAATGGAAAGGTTATCTGTACAGAATTGAAAGAAACTTTCTCCACTGATGAATTGTTAAAGCGGGCGGGCTTTAACGAATATCCCTCACAAGCCCAGTTGGGACATTTTGTAATTATTGAGAAAAAAACAGGTGTGGAGTATCTATGCCGTTTTATGCTCACCATTACCCCTCCTGTAGCTCCGGGCGACTTGATTGTTTATTCAGAAACAGGAAGCAATAAAGGAACTTTGTCGGTCTTGACACTTGATTATTTGCAGAAGGGCGTAACCGAAACGCCTGATTTCCAACTCAATAAAGGAGTATCGGGGGAAATTCCAGGCACCCCAAAGTCGTTGAGTTATGCGAATGCCAATAATGTCAGTTATGCCGGATCGGTTACAGCAATCACTCAAGAAGGTGGTGCCACAGTGTTCAATGTGGGAGAAATGAAGAAAGTATGGGAGTTGAGCGAGCAATTTGTCGATAGTATTCCCCATAACTTCTTGGTAAGTGACAGACGGGATCAGGAAGAGGGCAATAATTCTCCTGCTTTTACTTGGGTTGCCACTAAGGACGGGCGCTTATATACTCGCCAAACCGGTAAAAATTATTTGGGCGGTAAGTTTATTCCCGAACCCTATTATGTAGATAAGAAAGGTTATAAGGTAACAAAGTTTGCTCATACCTTATGGGGTATCACCAGCATCCCTTGTTATGATGAGAAGAATAGACGTATGCTGTTGGCTACAAGTACTTATTATGCTCCGGCCAATTCTTACCGCAGTTTTGTGAGTGTATTGGAAAATCCGAATCGTTGGCGAGGCGTTAAAGTATCTAGTATGCCACAAGATGCAAAGGTTTATTATATCAGTGCCTGCCAGGCAAAAAGCGGATTGGGTATAGATAACAATACCCAGTGGTATGAAGTTTTCTATACCAGTATGGGATTGTCATGGGTTGGTACATTTGCGGTAGATATTCGCACTCGTACTCTTTTGGACAATTGGTATGCAGACGGTCGTTTCAAAGACTTTAGTGAAGTTCAGTTCAATGAAGAAACCGTATTCTTGACAATGGCTCAAACCCGTTATCGCAATTCAACGCAACCGCTCTATTCGCTCTTTAGCGAAGGTAACAAAATTTGGGCTGTGAAGAAAGAAGCAGATGGTGCAAATAATACTATGACTTTGATGGAAATGCCTTTCGAGGGAATTACTTCAAAAATCACCTGTATGACTTATGATTATTCGTATTATGGGTCATATAAACATCTTGTCGTAGGTTGTGAGAATGGTGATGTGCTGGTATATAATGCCACTGAGCTTCGTGAACCTAAGTTTATAAAGAAGTTTAATATCGGAGGTCGTGTAGCATCTGTTAAGCAAGTGGGTGCAGAAATCTTCCGTACTAATTTGGATATGTATTAATTAACTCATTATGCCGTTATCAGTATTTTGTGCTGGTAGCGGCGTATTTTATATTCAATCATTATGATACAAAAAAAAGTTTTGGCTTCGGCCATGTTGGCATTTTGTGGCTCGTTTATTTTTGCAACAGCCACCGCCACAACTATGACAAGTAGCAAAGCAAGCATAGCCTGTTTGCAAAGTAACCAAGATGTGACTTCCCCCATCGCTACTCTGAAGGTGAATGGGTTGGCTCCGATGACAGGGCCTGTAGCGGTAGATGTAACCCAAAGCAGTGGCTGTGAGGGCTTTTATGTGGAATGTCTGCCTACAACTATTGCCAAAATGATTCCTAATGACGATGTGCTTTATAATTATTTCAATAATAAGAAGGCACGTTTGCACAAAGAAAACTTTAAGAATAAGTCATTACTGGATTTGGGTTTCGTCTTGAACAACAATACCGAATATACCTTTATCGTATTGGCTATGGGAGAAGGCGGTGAGATTGGAGCCTCTGCCAGTGCCGAGTTTAATAGTGGTGAGTTGGCTGTCAAGGGGTCTCCTGCCGTTGTTGGTAAGGTTGTTTCGGTGGGTACCGATAGCGTTACGATTGTCTTTACACCCAATGCCGACGTGGCAGGTTATGGTCTTTGTATGTTCCCTAAAGACACTATGGAAGAAGAATTAAAGACTCATGGTGCAACTATGGGCTTAACCACTGTGGCAGATATGATTAAGCGTTTCAGCGGAAAGATGTATAAGGAAGTGTTTAGCAAAACATGGAAGGGGTTGGCTCCCAACACAGCTTACGACTTCTGCGTGCAAGCATGGGATCATAACGGACGTTTCGTGCCGGTACAAAAGGTTGTTGCCACAACAGCCGTATTGGGCGGATCGGGCGTTGCTGCTGTAACAATGACGATAGGCGAGTTTGGCGGTTCTACTGAAACGGGTTATTATCAAATCGTTACTTATACACCAAACGACCAAGCTGCCGTACATCGCGATATCATCATCACCGAAGAAGCTTTTAATCAACCCGATATGGGCGATACCGGTGTTATCAAGATGTTACAGCAAGAATATCCCAACGATCCTCTTTGGAATCAATATGGCGTAGACCAGGCACAGTGGAATGCCGAACCCGGCAAGGCTTATTATGCTTGTTCTATTGCCCGCAATGCTGACGGCAAGTGGGGCGAGTTGCATAAAGTGCGTTTTGTAACACCGGTGAAGTAGGGCAGACCTCGCCCCAAAATTAATTATAGGGCATACAAGGTTGGTAAACCCTATGATGTTTTTTGTTGGCTCTCCCCCTCCTTCGGAGGGGCTGAGAGCTTGCTAACTCAAATATTAAAACTCAAAACTAATGAAGTTAAAACATTTACTCATGCCCTTGCTTCTGGCAATGGGCATTGACATTCAGGCACAAGTGGGTGTATCTAATACCTTGCCCAAGGATCCGGCAGTGCGTATTGGGAAATTAGATAATGGTCTGACTTATTATCTGCGTCATAACAACTGGCCTGAGAAGCGTGCCGATTTTTACATTGCCCAGCGAGTGGGTTCTATTCAAGAGGAAGAGAGTCAGCGTGGCTTGGCTCACTTTCTTGAACACATGTGTTTTAATGGTACCACTCATTTCCCGGGTGATGCTCTTTTGCGTTATTGCGAAACCTTAGGTGTTAAGTTTGGCGTTGACCTCAATGCTTATACCAGTATTGACCAGACTGTATATAACATTTCTAATGTCCCCACCACACGCCAAAGTGCGTTAGATTCTTGTATGCTTATTCTTTATGATTGGGCAAACGAATTGACCCTCGATCATAAGGAAATAGACCAAGAACGTGGGGTTATACACGAAGAATGGCGTCAGAGTTTAGGAGCAAGCAGCCGTATGCTCGAACGCAATTTACCTGCTCTTTATCCTAATTCAAAATATGGTTTGCGTTATCCCATAGGTCTTATGTCGGTGGTCGACAATTTTAAGTATCAAGAATTACGCGACTATTACGAAAAGTGGTACCATCCTTCTAATCAAGGTATCATTGTGGTGGGCGACATCGACCTGGATCACACCGAAGCATTGATTAAAAAACTCTTTGGTAAGGTGAAAAATCCGGAAAACCAAGCACCCATCGTGGCAGAACCTGTGCCGGACAATCATCAACCCATTGTGATTATCGACAAGGATAAAGAAAATCCTAATAGTGTGGTCGAGATTATCTTCAAGCACGAGGCTTATCCCGATTCAAAGAAGAATACCACCGATTATATATTGCACCTCTTTAAGAAAAACATCGCATTGATGCTTCTTAACAGTCGTTTGGCTGAGGCTGCACAAGCTGCCGACTGTCCCTATCTCGGTGCGTCCTCTAATCATGGGTCGTATATTTTTGCCAACACCAAAGCGGCCTTTACCTTGAGTGCTGCACCCAAAGACATCACTCGCACTGCCGATGCCTTGCGAGCTGCTTTGGAAGAGACCTATCGTGCAGCCGATAATGGCTTTACCGATACCGAGTTTCAACGTGCCATCGCAGGTATGAAGAGTGCGTTGGACAAGGCTTATGCTGAACGCGACAAACGCCACAATGCTTCTTTTGCTAACGAATATAAGGGAAATTTCTTGGCTAACGAACCCATTCCAGCTTTTGAAGACTATTATCATTTGATGCAAAAGCTCATACCCGCCATCACGCGTGCCGATATTGATGAAGAGTTGAGAAAACTTGTTTCACGTTCGGATACCAATATGGTTATTGTCAACTTCAATAACGAGAAGGAAGGTAATGTATATCCCACCAAGGAACAGTTGCTCCAAGCTGTGAGAGAAGCTCGCTCCAAGAAATTGGACTCGTTTGTAGATAAAGTACGCGAAGCTCCTCTTCTCGCCTCTCTTCCTAAGGCCGGTAAGATTAAGAAAGAGGTAAAGAGCGATAAGTTTGACTATAAAGTATTGACACTTTCTAACGGTGTGAAGGTCATTCTTAAAAATACCGACTATAAAAAAGACCACATCATGGTGTCGGGTTTTGGCCCTGGTGGCAAATCGTTGTATGGACCGGCTGATTATATCAATCTAAAGGTATTGAAGAATGTAGTTGGAAGCAGTCGTCTGGGTAAGTTCACCCGTAGCGAATTGGGTAAGAAACTGGCAGGAAAAACAGCCGGTGCCAGCCTGTCGATGAACGATAAGTACACCAGTGTGGGTGGTTCGGCTTCGCCTAAAGATGCAGAAACCATGTTCCAACTTATCTATCTGCATTTCACCGACATTACTAAAGACGAGCAAAGCTTTGCCCAGCTGATGAACGGATGGCAGACAAGTCTTAAGAATCGGCATCTTTCAGCCGACGTGGCGTTCAGCGATTCACTCCGCAACACTGTCTACGATTATAATCCCCGTATGCAACCCTTGACCATCAACGAGTTGTCTGCCATATCTCCCGAACGTATTTTAGAAATTGTGAAGGAACGTACAGCCAACGCCAAGGATTGGACGTTTACTATCATAGGCAACTTTGACGAAGCGGCTATCCGTCCGCTCATCACGCAATATCTTGGTGCTTTGCCTGCCAAGGGTAAGGTGCAGAAAGGACATCTCACCACCTCGTTCCGCAAGGGTGTTATGGTTAATGTCTTCAAACGTAAGATGGAAACACCCAAGGCCAATGCCTCTATCTTCTGGCACAATACATCTATGCCTTACACTGTGGCGAACGCCACCAAAATCAATATCGTTGGGCAGATTTTGAGCATGGTGTATATCAAGAAGATTCGCGAAGAGGCGAGTGCCGCCTATTCGTGTGGTGCAGAGGGAGGGGCCACTTTGGAAGAAAACTACCACGACCTCACTCTCTTGGCTAACTGCCCCATGAAGCCCGAAAAGCGTGATGAGGCTTTGCGAATTTTGCAAGAAGAGGTGGAGAAGATGGCAGAACATTGTGACGAAAGCATGCTCAAAAAGGTGAAAGAATATCTTATCAAGAGCGTGGACGATGCCTATAAGACCAATGGCTACTGGGCTTCAGTTATTTCTATGTATCATCGTTATGGCATCGACAGTCATACCGGCTATAAAGAAATGGTGAATGCCATTACACCACAAGACATCTCAGCCTTTGTGCGTGAATTCTTGAAAGACAATAATCGCATCTCTGTCATCATGATGCCACAAGAATAACCTTTTTATTTGTTATATACAATGGGTTTGGAAGCATATTCCAAACCCATTTTTTATGCGAGTTCGGGTTAAGAGATGTGGTTAAAAAGTTGGTAATCTCGCTATAATTTTGTAACTTTATATCTGATAATCAATTAATTACAAAAAATAATAGGCGATGATTACCAACGACAAAGTTATAGAGATTTTCTGTGTTATTGATGAGTTTTGCAAGAAATTAGATGAAGAATTGAGTAAAAATCTGGTAGTGTCCTAAAAAAGTGTGTAAGCCCATTTTTTAGGACACTACCAGGGTATATCAAGCAGGAGCTTTTTGAACAACTTTTCGATCAGGGAATCCATCTTGTACACGGCTTGAAAGCAAAAATGAAGAATAAACTCATGCCTATGTATGACAAGATTATGTTACGCAAGAGATACATCATTGAGTGCATCAACGAGCTGTTGAAGAACAAGGCAAACCTTGTACATTCAAGGCACCACTCCATACATAACTTTCTTATGAACT
>JALEWR010000180.1 GCA_022783515.1 Prevotella sp. | reverse complement strand
ATTTAATTCAACAAAACATTATAAAAGAAAGTGTATGTAAATTGTTTGAAGATGTTGTGAAATTTTAGTAAACTAACAAATAAGTGATTTTATGAAAGAAAGATTAATGATGTTTATGGCCTCGCTCTTCCTCGTTGTAGGGACAGCTTTGGCACAGACGCAAGTAACGGGTACTGTCGTTTCGGGAAATAACGGAGAACCTGTGATTGGTGCGTCGGTGAAGGTTGTGGGAACAACTCAAGGTACCGTGACAGATATTGACGGAAAGTTTAAGATTTCAGTTCCGGCCAATAGCAAGATTGAAGTTTCGTATGTGGGAATGCGTACCAAAACGGTCGCAGCCCAAGCCAATATGCTTGTTAAATTGGATAATGACGACAAAACCCTCGACGAAGTAATGGTCGTTGCCTATGGTACAGCGAAGAAGTCTTCGTTCACGGGTTCGGCTCAGGTGATGAAGGATAAAGACTTTTCGGGCGATAAAGGTTCGCTCATTAAGTCGCTCGATGGTAAGATGGCGGGTGTACGCGTAGGGTCTTCCATCGGTGACCCAGGTGCTTCGCAAAAGATTTTGATTCGTGGTATCGGTTCTATTAATGGTTCTACCCAACCTCTTTATGTGGTAGATGGTGTGGCATTGACCGATGATAGCGACAATAATCTTACGTCAACAGTTCGTTCGGTATCAGTGCTTGCATCGCTCAACCCCAACGATATTGAGAGTATGACCGTGTTGAAAGATGCTGCTGCAGCTTCTCTTTATGGTTCGCGTGCTGCCAACGGTGTTGTGATTATCACCACAAAAGGCGGTAAGGTGGGTAAAACTCGTGTAAGCTACGATGGTAGTGTGGGTTGGTCGGAGATTGCTCGCCCATCGGCTATCGAAACAATGAATGCTGCCGAATTGAAAGATTATTACTATCAAGCATGGAAAAACTACTACGAAGTGGTGAAAGGCGAAACAAGTGCCTCTGCTGCAACCAAAGCCGATGCCGTTATTGCAACAGCTTTTAGAAACAGCGATGGTAGTGTTGATACCGATTGGACCGGTGAGGTGTATCGCAAAGGCTTCACTACTGACCATCAAGTGGGTATCAATGGTGGTGACGATAGAACCAAATTTTATGTAAGTTTGGGTTACAACAATGTGAAAGGTGTTGTAAAAGGTTCCGATTTTAACCGTTATAGCGGCCGTGTGAACCTCGATCATAAGGTGAACAACTGGCTCAAAATTGGTGTGAAGCAAATGTTGTCGTTCACAGATACACAAGGTAAGCGTGACCAAGGCGAACAAAAGCAGGGATTTGGAACAACAGCACCGCTCTCTATTCTCTTCTCGATGGACCCCACAGCTCCTGTAACATTGGCTGATGGGTCGTACAATCCTAATGCTGTACTCAAAGGTGGCAAGATTTCTAACCCTAACCTCATGTTCGGACAAACCACAGGTGCTTATGCCGAAACAATCCAAACCGAGCTTATGCGTAGCTTGACCAATTTGAGTGCTGAGGTGACATTGCTTTACAACTTCACATTGAAAGAAGTGTTTGGATACGACTATTTGGATAACCGCACATTGGAATATTGGGCCCCCGAAAGTGTGAATGGGGCTTCGATGAATGGTATGGGACAACGTTGGAACTTTACCAACAAAACCCTTACATCATCAACCACATTGAATTATGCCAACCAATGGGGCAAGCATCACTTTGATGGATTGTTGGGATATGAAATAGAGAAGCAAAAACTGTTTAATATGACAGCACAGGCACAAAACTATTCTACCAACAAATTGCCCGAATTGTCTAATGGTGTAGCCAACGATAACAGGTCTTCTGTTTACGATGCCAATATGATATCATGGTTAGGACGTGTAAATTATAATTATGATGATAAGTATTATGGTTCGTTGAGCTATCGCCGTGATGGTTCTTCACGTTTGGCAAAAGAAAATAGATGGGCCAGCTTCTGGTCGGTTTCGGGTGCTTGGCGTTTGAGTGGAGAAGAGTTTTTGAAGAATAATGCATTGTTCTCCGACTTGAAATTGCGTGCCAGCTTTGGTACCAATGGTAACTTGCCAACCGACTATTATGGTTACATGGGTACATTCTCTACCACCGGTGGTTATGTTTCTAGTCCGGCCATCTATTGGGCACAACGCTTAAACTCAGATTTGGGATGGGAAAAATCATACAACTTCAACGTTGGTTTCGATTGGACATTATATAATAAGGTGACCCTCTCTTTGGAGTATTACAACAAGTTGACCAAAGATTTGCTCTTTGAAGTACCCACATCTTATGTTACAGGTTTTAGCACAGTTTGGAGAAACTTGGGTGAATTGAAGAACAAAGGACTTGAATTTACGGTGAGTTCGCAAAACATTCGCAACAAAAACTTTTCGTGGACAACCGACTTTAACCTTACATGGCAAAGCGTGAAGGTCAACAAATTGCCTGATGGAGAAGATGTGCAGTATGGTGATGGCAACATGTATCTTTTGCGTGAAGGTGAATCAATGCACACATTCTATTTGCCCGAATTTAAAGGTGTGAACAGCGAAACAGGTCTTGGTGAATTCTGGATCGACCCCTCGGATCATTCTAAAGGTGTTACCAACTACTATTCTCGTGCGGGTAAGACCATCGTAGGTAAAGCCGTTCCCGATGTGTTGGGTGGTATAACCAATCGCTTTAACTATAAGAACTTCGACCTCTCGTTCATGATTTCATATCAGTTTGGTGCAGATATGTTCGATTATCCCGGATATTTCCTCACTTATAGCGATGGTGTTCGTGTAGGTTCATTCAATATGTCTAAGTATATAGTGGGTAAATATTGGACACAACCCGGCGAGAATGCCGAGTTCCCTCGTCCTATCAAGAACAACCCTTATCGTTCCGATCGTTTCTCTTCTCGTGAGATTCGTTCTACCGATAATATCCGTGTTCGCGATATCACCTTGGGTTATACGGTGCCCATCTCTAAGAAGTTTGTTCAAAACATGCGTGTGTATTTCCGTACCACCAACCCCTTCCTCATCTATGCCGCTTCGGATGCAGTGGATCCGGATGTAGATATCAATGGTTACAGACAAACCGATACACCTCCTTTGAGAACATTCCAATTTGGAGTTAACGTAACATTCTAAACAAAATAAACGAAATTAGTATATGAAAAAAATATATATAGCATTGGGATTGATGGCAAGTGTTGCTTTCACTTCCTGCGTAGACCTCGATACTATGCCCTCTAATGAGTTGGCAGATGATGGGGCTGTTACTACGGTAAATGATTTACAGAATGCCGTGAATGGTGTGGCATACAGCATGATTGACCGCTCCACTGCACCTCGTTTGAGCTATACGTCAGAGTATGGAATCTATGCAGACATTCTAACCAACGTTTTCCAGGTGGGTACCGACTACGGACAAAGCACTTCTTTGAGTGCTTATACCATCACCAAGAATGATGCTTTGCCCGAAGCTGCTTATAGTAGCTTTTATAGAGCATTGGGAACCGTCAACAAAACACTTTCTTATGTGCCACAAGTGAGTGGAGATGCAACCGAGATAAAAGACCTTACCGGCCAGCTTTACGCATGGCGTGCCTTGTTGCATTTTGATTTGGCTCGTATGTTCTGCCACATACCTTCAGCTGTGAGTGATGTGACAGCAGCCGATTCGGGTTTGGTTTTATCGAATGCAGTTTTTGATGCCGACTATAAAGGTACTCGTACAACATTGAAACAAACCTATGATTTCATTATTTCCGATCTTACCCAAGCACTCTCTTTGTTGAGTAAAGACGTGGACGAGTCGGCATTGAAAGGTGAGTTCAACTATTATGGAGCATTGGCTTTGCGTGCACGCACCTATCTTTATATGGGCGAATACGCAAAAGCATTGGCTGATGCACAAGAGGTCATCAATAGTGGAGTCTATGCTTTGTACGAACGTAGCGACTATGCCTCTGTGTGGAGCAAAGAAGGAACATCTGAGTCGATTTTTGAAATTCGCGTAAATGATACGCATAACAGCGATCGTAATTCAATAGGTTATTATCTTGATTCAGAGGGGTATGCAGAATGCCAGTTTAATACAAGCAGCAACTTGTATGTATATTTGTCAAATAGTAGCAATAACGATATCCGTTCGAGCCTTATCAAAGATCAGAGTGATGATAATGTATACGACTCTCCCGGCTACTATTCTGCTAAATATCCGGGTCGTGGAGGTAGTATCTATGTCAACAACTTTAAGGTATTCCGCCTTTCAGAGATGTATCTCATAGCGGCAGAAGCATCTTATTATGTCTCAGGTGGTTCGGCGGCAGCTCCATTTGTTAATTCGTTACGCCAAAAACGTATCAGCGGGTATACAGATGTTAGTACCGTTACTTTGGCTGATATTTTGTTTGAATACGAAAAAGAATTCTTCACTGAAAACCAAATTGCTTTCGCTTACTGGCGTAATAAGCAAAATGTGACATCGCGTACAGGTGAAGTGATTAAGTATAATGAATACAAATCTATTCTTCCAATACCACAGACAGAAATCGATCAGAATAGTGGTTTGAAGCAAAACTATGGATATTAATAGGAAGATAAGATAAGTGCTTGGGTTGATGAGTGGGTTTGTTTATAACCCATGAGTTCACAAATTTGTTGAAACTTACCACTTATCCGACTTCTCAAATCATCAGAAAATAGCTCATAAGTATAGCGGAGCCAACTCGTTTGTAGGCTTGCTATGCTTATGAGCTATCTTTTATATGCACCAACCAGTGCACCCTACAACGAAGATGCATGGTTTTTTATTCTGCTTTCTCTCTCCCGGAAATGTGATTGTCTACAGCAAAAGGCTTGGATTTTATAATGTATAAAGCAACATCGCTTTATTATTAATACCTTTGTCCAAACTTTTCTGCCAATCAACTTTTAGCTTTTACATAGGAATGAGAAAAGAATGCCTATTTAAACCCATAACAAGTAACTCAAAGAGGGGAAAGAAGAGTAGGAGGGTAAGGTGGTTGACGGTGGTTAGAGCAACCCGATATTGTGATTTGATGGATATAAAAAAGGAGTGAAAGACATATATTATAATGCCTTCCACCCCTTTGTCTAAACTCCTTTTATTGGGTGCTTCATTAGTCAATCTCTTCGTCTGCTTCATATCCACCCATCTCTCTGATGGCGTTTTTCAGCATGGTATATTGTTGGAAGAGGTTGTTGACAGGTTCTTCGTTTTGTGTGAAATCGTGCATCGGACTCTTGAGATAGAAGCTCAAGAAGCGTTGGATGCCGTAACGGCCTGCACGAGCTGCCAAGTCGGACAGTAGGCAGAGGTCGAGCAAGAGAGGGGCTGCGAGGATTGAATCGCGACAAAGGAAGTTGATTTTGATTTGCATGGGGTAACCCATCCAACCGAAGATGTCGATATTGTCCCATCCTTCTTTGTCGTCGTTGCGTGGAGGATAATAGTTGATACGCACCTTATGATAGATGTCTCCGTATAAATCGGGTTGCTCGTCTGCCTTCAATATTGTTTCCAAGGTAGAGAGTTTGCTCACCTCTTTAGTGCGGAAGTTATCGGGTTCGTCCAACACCAAACCGTCTCTATTGCCCAAAATGTTGGTAGAGAACCATCCGTTCATTCCCAAACAGCGTGTGCCGATGATGGGGGCGAAACCACTCTTGACGAGGGTCTGACCTGTTTTGAAGTCCTTGCCCGAGATAGGCATGCGTGTCTTTTCTGCCAGTTCCCACATGGCGGGGATGTCTACGGTGGTGTTGGGTGCTCCCATTGTGAAGGGTGCTCCTTCCATCATAGCTGCGTAAGCATAGCACATGGAGGGTGCGATGTTGGCTCTGTCGTCGTCTTTCATTGCCTTTTCGAGGTCGGCAAGATTTTTATGCACTGCTTCGTTGTAAGGTACATAAATCTCGGTCGATGCAGCCCATGCCACAACAATGCGGTCGCAGTTGTTCTCTGCCTTAAATTGGCGGATGTCTTGGCGTAGTGCTTCCACCATGTCCCATCGTGTAGCACAGTCTTTGACGTTATCGCCGTCCAAACGTTTGGCAAAGTTTCTGTCGAAAGCCGCCTTCATTGGCACAATCTTTTCCAATTCATCTCTAACGGGTTCGATGTCTTTTGCTTTGAGCACTTCTGCATAGACAGCTGCCTGATAGGCGTTTTGTGGATACACGTCCCATGTACCAAACACGATGTCTTGCAATTGGGCGATGGGGGCTATCTCTCCGTACGATAAGTATTTTTTGTTTTCTCCACGTCCGACACGAATTTTGTCATACTGCGTTAATGAACCAACTGGTTTTGAAAGTCCTTTGCGTGCCATCAAAACTCCTGTAATGAAAGTAGTTGATACGGCACCACAGCCCACGACCATGATACCCAACTTGCCATTTGCCGGCTTAACTTCTACCTTTTCCATGAATTCTATTCTTGTTAATATTATTAGAATGTGGCAAAGATAGCAAAACTTAATATGAGATGAAAGTTTTTTTGTTGTTATTTTAACTCTTGCTAATCAATCGACTACCAATCTTTCTCTTTTTGCCTATTAAATGGCTCTCGGTTGCTTGCAACTGCTTGTTCGTATCTTCTTGTCTGCCTTCTCTTTAATCTGTTTGTCCTGCGTTGCGATGCAATGCTCATGTATCTGTCTTGTAGAATGGCTGCAACGGTTCCCGACTCTCATGGAGGATTGTCGACTCAAGGATAGGTCTCATCTTGAGTTTTTTACCTTTTTTCTTTATTTCTTGCAAAAATATTCTCAAAATTTGCCTTGTTGTATGTGTATTTTATGTAAATTTGTGGCATTGGAATGTATAATAATACAAGAATGAAGATAAAGACTAAGCGATTGGAAGCTCTTCGTATGTTGATATCAAGCCAAGAGCTGAGCAATCAAGAAGAAGTGTTGAAGGCATTAGAGAAGGAAGGTTTTAAGCTGACTCAAGCCACATTGAGTAGAGACATGAAGCAGTTGAAGATAGCTAAGGCTGCGAGTATGAATGGCAAATACCTCTATGTGTTGCCCAATGAAACGATGTATCGTCGTGTTTCCACCCCAAAGTCGGCTCGCGAGATGCTTCAAACTCCCGGTTTTGTTTCCATTCATTTCTCAGGGAATATGGGTGTTATCCGCACACGTCCCGGTTATGCCAGTTCGATAGCTTATAATATCGATTCCGATACCATTCCCGAGGTGTTGGGGACCATTGCCGGCGACGATACCATCTTTGTGGTTTTAGAAGAGAATGTGAGTTGCGATGTGGTGTCACACAAGCTGTTGAACGTGATTGGGGGGATGTAATACCTCCACGGGGGCATTGTTTTGCTTTACTGCGACTTTCAAGTCTCTTGCTGTAGTAACGGCGAACAGCGGCCGAAGGTTCGGAAAGAGGGAGAGAAAGAAGTGAGATGTATTGCTGATACAGTAAGGTGTGTGAGGGAAATTTGTTCACTCCAATGTTGGTGGATGAATGGATCGGTTTTTCGCTCCCCAACTTCTCACCTCAATGACTTTCAATTTAACCCACTATAAAAACTTATCAATATGAGTCAAGAAAAAGGACTTTATCGTTCCAACAACAGGGTGTTGGGCGGTGTTTGTGCAGGCGTTGCCGAGTATTTCAACTTTGATATTACGCTCACTCGTCTTGTTTATGCCTTACTCACCATCTTTACAGCATTTAGTGGGGTGGTGGTTTATATCATCGCATGGATTGTTATGCCCGAGAAGATTAAGCGATGGTGAGCATGAGGTTTTGGATTTTGAATTTTTAAGTTGATGAGTTTTATTAAATGAGCGGAGTCAAACTTGTTTGAGCCATGGCATGGGAAACGTGTTGATGAGCTTGCGACGTGTTGATGAATTGACGAATAATAAAACGCATTTTTTGAGGAACTGGAAAAGAATCATTTCATTCGCCACTCATTTACTCACTCATCAACCCATCGGCTAAGAGAATACGTCCGCTTCTCCCCTTCTTGGGAGGGGCGGAGAGAGGTTGTTTTCTTTCATCTCTTTTACTCTTTCTCTCTCCCTCTCAATATTGCACAGTTGCTATTCATGTCGTGCAGTAAAAATGTTAAGAAGATTAAATCCCTTTAAAGAAAGGGCTTTTTATCGTGTTTCTCTTCTGTTTTTACCTATTTTTGTATTGTTATTTTACAAATTAAAACGAAAAATGGAAGAATCAATAAAATCAATAGGTCAGCGTTTGAAAGGATTGCGTGAGGTTCTTGACATCCCTGCAGAGGAGGTGGCAGAACTTTGCGACATCTCGCTCGACCACTATCTCAAGATGGAAGATGGCACGGCAGACCCCTCGGTCTATCGTTTGGCGAAGATATCCAAACATTATGGCATCAGCCTCGACGTACTTCTATTTGGCGAAGAACCCCGCATGAATGGCTATTTTGTTACTCGCAAGGGTGCAGGTATGGCGGTGAAACGCCACAACGACTATCAATACGAAAACTTGGCGAGCGGTTTTCGTCGTCGCAAGGTAGAGCCTTTCCTCACTCAGGTAGACCCTCTGCCCGAAGGAAAGAAATACAAGCAGAACAGGCATGATGGACAAGAGTTCGACTATGTGTTGGAGGGCGAACTCGAAATGACCATTGGCGAGAAGGTGCTGGTGTTGAAAGAGGGCGACAGCATCTATTTTGATGCTACCCAATTGCATTGTATGCACGCCTTAGGAGGTAAGCCCGTGAAGTTTTTATGCGTGATGATATAAGGAGGATTCAGGAATGATAGAGAGATTTTTAAAGCAGACCACCTTTTCATCGCAAGACGATTATCGCAGGAATTTAGAGTTTACCATACCCCGGAATTTTAATTTTGCATACGACGTGATGGACGTTTGGGCAGAGCAAGAACCCGACAAAGTGGCTCTTATCTGGACCAACGACGAAGACGAAGAGCGTTTTTTTACCTTTCAAGAGTTGAAAGATGCCTCTGACCGTGTGGCTTCTTATTTCCTTTCGCTTGGCATTGGTCATGGCGATATGGTGATGTTGATATTAAAACGTCGCCACGAATGGTGGACTGCGATGCTCGCTCTGCATAAGATTGGTGCTGTGGCGATACCTGCTACACATATGCTTACCACTCACGACATCGTGTATCGCAACAACCGTGCAAGCGTTAAAGCCATTGTCTGCGTGGGCGAAACCTATGTCTTGACACAGGTTGCCAACGCCAGGGCAGAGAGTCCTACGGTAGAAACCCTGATCAGCATTGGCCCGGAGGTTCCCGAAGGTTTTCACAACTGGCACGAAGAAGTGGACAAGGCTCCTGCTTTTGTACGTCCGGCGGTGGTTAACAACAACGACGATACGATGCTCATGTATTTCACCAGCGGCACCAGTGGCGAACCTAAGATGGTGATACACGATTTTCTTTATCCCATCGGACATATCTCTACGGGTGTTTTCTGGCACAATTTGCATGCCAATAGCATCCACCTCACAGTGGCAGACACGGGTTGGGGTAAGGCTGTATGGGGCAAGCTCTATGGACAATGGATGGCCGGGGCGGCCGTCTTCGTGTTCGATCACGACAAGTTTACAGCCGATAAAATCATGCGTAAGATTGAAAAATACCGCATCACATCGTTCTGTGCTCCTCCCACGGTCTATCGTTTTATGATACACGAGAACTTGGATAACTACGACTTAAGTTCTTTAGAATATTGTACCACAGCGGGCGAAGCCCTCAATCCTTCGGTCTACGATAAGTTTTTCCAACGCACAGGCATTCGTTTGATGGAAGGCTTTGGACAAACCGAAACCACCATGACCTTAGGAACGATGCCTTGGGTACAACCCAAACCGGGTTCGATGGGCTTGCCCAATCCGCAATACGACATCGACTTGATACGCCCCGACGGCTCTTCTTGCGAAGACGGAGAGAAGGGGCAGATTGTGGTAAAGGTAGGAAAAGACAAGCCCCTTGGCCTTTTCAAGGGTTATTATCGTGATGAAGAACTCACCCGGCAGACATGGCACGACGGCATTTATTACACCGGCGATATCGCTTGGCGTGACGAAGACGGCTATTATTGGTTCGTGGGACGTGCCGACGACGTCATCAAGAGCAGCGGCTACCGCATCGGACCATTCGAGGTAGAGAGTGCTTTGATGACACACCCTGCCGTTGTGGAATGTGCCATCACCGGCGTACCCGACGATATCAGGGGCATGGTGGTGAAGGCCACTGTGGTGTTGCATCCCGACTGGAAAGACAAGGCGGGCGACGAACTGGTGAAGGCGTTGCAACAACACGTCAAACACGAAACCGCTCCTTATAAGTATCCGCGCATCATCGAGTTCGTGAACGAACTGCCTAAAACCATTAGTGGTAAAATCAGGCGTGTGGAAATAAGAGAGAAGGATAAGGAAACTTTCCCCAATTCTTCCAAAGGAGGGGAGAAATAAAAAAGTGGTAGGACAGAAATAGGGCATATAGGGCGTAGCAACCCTATATGCCCTATATGTTTTAATGGGTTCTCCCCTTTTTGGGGAGGGGCGGAGAGAGGTTACACTCTCTTATACATCTCCTCGAAAGGCAAACGATAACGGGGGCCATGAACACCGTCGGGCAGACGCATTCCGCAGGTGATAATCATGTTAATCTCAGTGTGATAGGGCAGGTTGAGAATCTTTTTCACTCGCCAACTGTCAAATCCTTCGAGTGGACAGGTGTCGTAACCTTTTTCTGCCATTGCCAGCATAAAGGTTTGCACCACTAAGCCACAACTCTTGTTAACCACCACTCGCACGTCTTGTTCCGACACTTGGCGAAGAATAGGGCGAAACATCCCGATGCCTTGCACCAAGAGTTTGCGAAACAACCCTAACAAGCCGAAGAAACGTGAATATTGGAAGGGCATGAGTTTGCCGTAATAGGTTTCCACAAGCTTGCGTCGAGGAGCCTTGCGTTCTTCCGGACTGTTACGCTCAATCTCATCAAACGATGCCTTCATTATCTGTTTGCGGTGGCTGTTGTAGCGATCTTGCCGCGTAACAAAGACCACCATCTGTTGGGCCGAAGTGGCCGAACGCTGTCCTAAACATGCCTCTGCCAATTTGTTAAGTGTGGCTTTATCCACAACGTGATAAGCCTCCCACAACTGCATATTGGAACTGGTAGGAGCCAGTGTAGCCATTTCTATACATTCTTTTACCTTTCCGGCATCCAGCGGTTGGGCAGGGTCGTAGTGTCTAACCGCCCTGCGATGATTTAAAATCTCCTGTAAATTCATTCTCTATACCTTATTATATATATAATATCCTCCTTTTAGAGGCAAAATCGACAATTTGATAACATCGGTTGATGATGAGTCGAACCGATAGTCAACCGATAAATAAGTTGACGGCCAAGCAAGCCTATTCCTTATGTAAAGACCGGAAAATGCCGACTAAAAGCCTATCAATCGTATGCCGAAAGAAAGTCAAACACCAATCGAAAGCCTATCAATCGCCATTTAAGCTGCTATCAATCGTCATTTAAGCTGCTATCAATCGCATCGCAATTGAGTCTGTTTTGCCTTGCGGTTTAGTCTGTTTTGCTCTGCCATTCAGCCTTAGTTGTTGTGCAATTTAGTCTGATTTGCAGTTGAAAGAGATAGCCCTTGGTTCGTCATTCCATTGTCTTTATCGTGAGCAAAGGTAGCGGAAATCTTTCAAGAACTCTCTCCCTTTATTG
>JALEWR010000092.1 GCA_022783515.1 Prevotella sp. | reverse complement strand
AGGTAGAGAAGCATTTTGAACGTTTATACAACGTAAACGACTATTTACCACCCCTTGCTGTACAAGAAAAGACGCTCTCACAAGCTATACGCATAGCAATTGGGATGACTCCTAAAACCTATATAGATACAAGACGCATGTTAGAGGCTAAACGTCTGCTGGCTTATAGCGATATGACGATAAAAGAAATTGCATTTGCATTAGGTTTTGAAGAAGCCACAAACTTCAACAAGTTTTTCCGAAAACATGCAAAAATCACTCCGAATAACTTCAGAATAAAGCAAAAGAAAGAATAAAACGGTTTTCCAATATTTACCATATTATGCCTTAAAAGGATAACCCTAACTTCATCTTTTACGATTAATTTTGCACCATCAAATTTAAATAAGACAAATGGTAAAAGAAGCAATTACAATTTTAACGGCAGCTTTAACATGGAGCAGTTGTAGTACAAATGCCAATCACTTAACAAAAACAAGCAATACAATGAATAAAAAAGAACAAGTAGTAGCTCTACTCAAGAGCATAGAGACAGGAGACACAGCTCCTATAGCATTTATTAATGCAGATAAATACATCCAACACAACCTTGGTATTAAAGATGGTTTAGCAGGATTTGGAGAAGCACTTGCAGCCCTACCCAAAGGCTCAGCACGCGTAAATACAATCAGAGCATTTGAAGACGGTGATTATATATTTACCCATACCGACTATAATTTCTTCGGCCCCAAAATAGGTTTTGATGTTTTCCGCTTTGAAAATGGAAAAATTGTTGAACACTGGGACAATCTTACAGAACCCCCTGCAAACCCTAATCCTAGCGGACACACAATGATAGATGGAGCCATCGAAATGAAAGATATTCAGAAAACTACAGAAAACAAAACATTTGTAAAGCAATTTGTACAAGATGTATTGATGGGGCAAGCACCTGAAAATCTCACAAAATACTTTGATGGAGACAATTACATCCAACATAACCCTGCAATTGCTGATGGACTATCCGGATTAGGAGCTGCATTAACAGAAATGGCAAAAAACAATATCGCAATGACCTATACACATTTGCACAAGGTATTGGGTGAAGGAAATTTTGTACTCACCATCAGTGAGGGAACTTTTGGCGGAAAGCATGTTTCATTCTATGACTTGTTTAGAGTTGAAAATGGGAAAATAGCAGAACACTGGGATGTGGTAGAACCAATACTCCCCAAAGAAGAATGGAAAAATAATAATGGTAAGTTTGGTTTCTAAATCAACACAAACCACTAACAATATAAATGAAGGTCAATTCGAGACATTAACGAATTGACCTTCATTTGTCTTTACACCACTGCATATGACCAAACATAGATTGCATAAAAGAAATAAAAAAGCATCCTTTCAATCATCAATAGATTGAAGGGATGCCCTAATGATGCATAAATTCATGTATATGTTTGTGCTTACTTTTCTATTTCAGCCAAATATCTTTCAGCCTCCAATGCTGCCATACAACCCGAACCGGCTGCTACAACGGCTTGGCGATAAACGCTGTCGGCACAATCGCCGGCTGCAAATACGCCTTCGATATTGGTTTTGGGAGTGCCGGGTTGGGTTTTGATATAACCCGTTTCGTCCAAGTCGAGCCATTCTTTAAACACATCGGTGTTGGGATGATGGCCAATAGCCAAGAAGAAACCATCGATGGGCAAATCATACTTTTCTTCATCAGCTTCGCCCAAACGCTTCACCAAGTGAGCACCTTCCAAACCACTTTCGCCATAAAGTCCTAAGGTATTATGCTCGTAAAGTATTTCGATCTTCTCGTTTTTCTCTACCCTCTTCTGCATCACATCCGATGCACGAAGGTAAGGTTTACGAACAATCATGTACACCTTAGAGCAAAGTCCTGCCAAATAAGAGGCTTCTTCGCAAGCAGTATCTCCCCCGCCCACTACAGCCACAACCTTTTTACGATAGAAAAAGCCATCGCAGGTGGCACAGGCACTTACACCTTGTCCGTTATACTTATCCTCATCGGGCAAGCCTAGATACTTCGCACTAGCTCCGGTGGCAATGATAACGGTCTCGGCTTCGATTTCCACACCGCGGTCGGTGGTAAGAACATAAGGCTTTTTGCTAAAGTCGGCTTTCACGATAACACCATCGCGAATGTCTGCTCCAAAGCGTTGAGCCTGTTCACGCAATTCCGCCATCATCTGATTGCCGTCTACTCCCTTGGGATAACCCGGGAAGTTTTCCACTTCTGTTGTTTGTGTCAGCTGTCCGCCTGTTTGCAATCCGCAATACTGAAGTGGTGAAAGATTGGCACGACCTGCATAAATGGCAGCAGTATAACCGGCAGGACCGCTACCCACGATTAAACATCTTGTATATTCTCTTGTGTTCATGTGTGTAAGTTTAATAAATAAAAAAGTTTTCGAGTTAATAAGTTGATGAGTTCTTTAATTGGGATTCTTTGAGTAGTGACATATACATTCATTTCAT
>JALEWR010000062.1 GCA_022783515.1 Prevotella sp. | reverse complement strand
AATCATTGTTCGGTAAGTATATGAGTGGTTATGCTCAGCTCCTTGGCATTTCATGGGATGAATTCATCGGTATGGGCCGCGAAAATCCCGATAACCATGATGAACGTTTCTGTATGTCGGTATTTGCATGCAACACTTGTCAAGAAGTTAACGGTGTGAGTCGTTTGCATGGATGGGTCAGCCAAAAGATGTTTGCACCCATTTGGAAGGGATATTATCCGGAAGAAAACCATGTGGGTTATGTAACAAATGGTGTGCATTTCCCCACTTGGACGGCCACAGAATGGCGTAAGGTTTACGATGAGTATTTCGATAAAAACTTTATGCACGACCAAAGTAATGAAAGTATCTGGCATGCCATTAACAATGTGCCAAATGAAGAAGTTTGGAAAACTCGTATGACCTTGAAGAAAAAGCTCATCAAGTATATCAAAACCGAGTTTACTGATACATGGTTGAAAAATCAAGGCGACCCCTCAAGGGTTGTTTCTATACTCGAGAAGATTACTCCTAATGCTTTGATGATTGGTTTCTGTCGTCGTTTTGCTACTTATAAACGTGCTCATTTGCTCTTTACAGATTTGGACCGTTTATCTAAGATTGTGAACAATCCAGAGCGTCCTGTTTTGTTCTTCTTCTCTGGTAAGGCACACCCCGCAGATGGAGCAGGACAAGGATTGATTAAACGTATTTATGAAATTAGTCAACGTCCGGAGTTCTTGGGCAAGATTATTTTCTTGGAAAATTATGATATGGACTTGGCACGCCGTTTGGTGTCGGGTGTAGACATTTGGATGAATACCCCAACTCGTCCGTTGGAAGCTTCAGGTACATCAGGCGAAAAGGCTGAAATGAATGGCGTGGTTAACCTTTCTGTTCTTGACGGATGGTGGGTTGAAGGATATCGTGAAGGTGCCGGATGGGCATTGGATGAAAAACGTACATACGAGAATCAAGAATACCAAGACAAACTCGATGCTGCAACTATCTACGGACTTTTGGAGAACGAGATTGTTCCAATGTATTATGCTAAGAATGAGAATGGTTATAGCGAAGAATGGCTGAAAGTAATCAAGAAGTCTATCAGTACAATTGCTCCTCACTATACCATGAAACGTCAGTTAGACGACTATTTCTCTAAATTCTATGTGCGTATGGCAGAACGTTCCGCAAAACTCTCTGCTGATAATAATGCCCTTGCTAAGAGTATTGCAACCTGGAAAGAGACTGTTGCAGAACGCTGGGAAGGCATCCATGTCGTGTCTAAGGATACAGCATTCCTTGATAACGGAGGAGAAACTGGTGTTAACTATAGCATTAAGTATGTTATCGACGAGCAAGGATTGAACGATGCAGTAGGTTTGGAACTGGTGGTATTGAAGAATAATTTGTCGGGTAGCGATAAAGAGATTCATAGTGTCTACGAGTTTAAAGTAATAGGACAAGAAGGTAATCTATATACCTTTGAAGCTAATATTGAACCGGCCACAGCAGGTTCTTATCGCACAGCAGTGAGAATGTTCCCCAAAAATGAGAACCTTCCTCATCGTCAAGACTTTAGTTATGTTAAATGGTTAGATTAATTCATCGCTTGAAAACCTCTTCTTAGCAAGACGGTAAATATCAAGTTCAATGAATAGAATAAGTAAAAGCCATATCTTATATCTGTAAAAGGGTAGGGATGTGGCTTTTACTATGCCCTCATGTCCAGGTGTTGATTCATAATGATAATAGCCCTTGTGGATAGATGATGCGATAGATAAGGTGGTAGGGGGATGCCAGAAAAGTGAATAGATAAGTATGGGTTTGTCTCATTTTATGCTTGCGTTTATATTAGTCGTTAATTAATATAAAATAAGGGTTCTTGTCAATGTATTTTATGTAACTTTGTGTTTTAGAAAACAGTGTTTCGGTCTGTCGCTGGTGCATTATTGTACGAGAGGAAAGTCCGGGCAGTATAGGACATTCCACTTCTGAAAATGGAAGCTATTGGTAACAATAGGTTAAGGTAGAAGAAAATAACCACCTTTATTCTATAAAGGAACGGGTGAGAAGGTAGTGTAAAAGACTACCAGCCAATGGGTGATCATTGGGCTGTACCAACTGGAAACTGCAAGTTCGCGTATACCGTCGTCTGAGGGTTGTCCGCCCGAATGTATTACGATGGAGGGTAGAATGCTAGAGCCATGGGGCGACTCATGGAGTAGATAAATGACAGACACTTCATTCGTGAAGGACAAAACCCGGCTTATAGAAACGCTGTTTTCTTTTTTTCTTATAAGTATGAAGCAATTAATCCATAAGCTGATAACCTATCTGAGAGTAGATCTTTGGAAAACATCTCCTAAAGATGTTACTCCTGTTGTTTTTATGCTTATCAATACACTTCGGCAATTTATTCTTGCCATTCGCTTTTTCACCACAAGACGCGTGGTGGATATGGCTTCTGCGTTAACCTATAGCACTTTGTTGGCTATTGTCCCCATTGTGGCAGTTGTCTTTGCTATTGCTCGAGGATTTGGCTTTTCTAAATATATAGAAATAGAGTTTAGGAATGCATTTTCCAGTCAGCCATTAGCAGCAGAAGCTATAATAGGCTTTGTCAATTCTTATTTAGCTCATACGCAAGGTGGAGTTTTGTTAGGCATTGGTCTGGTATTTATGCTTTTTACCATATTGAATCTAACAAGTAACATTGAGAAAACCTTTAATGCTATTTGGGAGATTGAAAGCACAAGAAGTTTATTTAGAACGGTAACAGACTATCTGACGATGTTTTTCTTGACGCCTATTGTTGTTATTTTGACATCGGGCCTGTCCATTTTATTGGCCACTTATGCCAATAATAGTGAAGTACTGTTCCTCGGTCCTGCTATGCGTGGGGTATTAACCTTTATGCCCTATGTTTTGATGTCAGCCATCTTTGTAGGCTTATACATGTTTATGCCTAATACCAAGGTAAATTTTAAATCGGCTTTGTTACCTGGAATCTTAGCTGGTGTAGCCATGCAGATGTTGCAGTTAGTATATATTAATTCTCAAATATTTCTTTCAAGTTATAATGCCATCTATGGTTCCTTTGCAGCCTTGCCATTGTTTATGTTGTGGCTTCAGATTTCTTGGACCATTTGTCTTTTTGGGGTTGAGTTATGTTATACCAATCAGAATATGGAGCATTTTGACCTGTTAGAGCATGGAAGTACAATTAGTCATCGCTATAAGATATTGTTGGCAAGTGTGATTTTGAGTAAGATAGCCCATCGTTTTGAAAAAGGACAAGTGGGATACACGGCATTAGAATTGAAGTTGGAAACTCAATTATCCATGCGTGTTATTCTTCAATTGCTTTCAGATATGCAGAAAGCAAAAGTCATTATAGGCTCGCAACATGATGAAAAGGAAGAGAATATGCGATATTATCCTGCCATATGTTTATCGCAGTTAACAGTTGGTCTGCTTGTAGATAGATTGGAAGCATTGGAGGGGTGGAAATTAGAGATGAATTTGCAGGAACAAATGAAGTCGCCATTATGGAGTGATGTGCTACATATTCGCCAAGATTATTTAACCAACTTGCGAACTATTCATTTAAAGGATTTATAAAGAGGAGGTATTCTAAAATATCAGTATATGGAAGAAATAGCTACAGATTATACAAGTATATATAATAAGGTGAATCGATTGAAAGATTTGCCCGACTTTCCGCAGCCAGATGATTATGGAGTTACGCGAGAAGAGATTCATGACTATCTATTGGATAAAGAAGAAGTGAAGGAACGAGCAGGAAGCGTTAAGTCGCAATATACGACAATGGGTTTATTGCTTATATTACCTGTTCTCGTTTTGTCGGCTTTCGATAAAAAATCATTGCCATGGGGCGATTATGCTATTTTCTTAGGAATATTATGCGGGCTTGTTTTGGTTTTGATATATACAAGTGTGGTAAAGGCAATAGTTCGCAAGAAGTTTTCAACATTGTACGATGAGAATATAGAAAAGTATATAGCCGCTGTTATGGCTTATAATCAAGAAGTAAAATAATAGATAATGGAAATGCCAAAAATCGATCTTCCCGACTTTATGTCGTATAAAGATAAATTTACGCAAAGTGATTTTGTCGAGAAAATTTCGTATATAGCTAAGCGAGCCGGTGCTAAACTTATTTATATAGCGTTAATACTTTATTATGTTCTTCAAGATTCCCATGTGTCAGTGAAAGAGAAAACACTCATTTTAGGAGCATTAGGTTATTTGATTACTCCATTTGATGTTGTACCTGATGCTATACCCATAGCAGGATTGGGTGATGACATGGCTGTGCTATTGTTTGTTTTTAATAAAGTCGTCAATAATGTAACAGACGATATACGAGCAAAAGCTTTTGAGCGTCTATCCAAGTGGTTTGATGAAGACGAGATAACCGAAATAGATAAACTTTTTTAAACCCAAATCGGTCATTAGGCCCCAAAAGCATTCATTTAGGTGTTTTATAATGACCGCCATTAGAAATCATACTTTGTAAGAACCTTTTTTACAAACAGTTACAAAGGAGCCCACGGATTGTTAATGTCTAATGACCGATTGGGGTTAAAGTTGTGTGTTTTACTGAGGGTATCTAAGCAGACATTAAAATGTAGTAATGTTATTTTACCTTATATTTTAAGTCGTCTTATAATTCATACTTTATTATTTGGAATGATAGAAAAAAAAAAGTAAATTTGCAAAATATTATTATTTTATATGAAGAGTTATATGAAGAAAGTTTTATATTCTTTTTTCCTGTTAGTAGCGGTTATACTAATGGGAAGTTGTTCGGCAAGTAAGAAAGTGGCTTATTTCAAGAATATTGATACTTTAGATCTTTCTGCATCAAGAGGACTCTATGATGCTAAAATTATGCCGAAAGATTTATTGACAATCACTGTGTCGACCACAAATCCTCAAGCTGCGGCTCCATTCAATTTAACAGCTGAATCTGGAGGAAATACACAAGGATATTTGGTGGACAATACAGGTCACATTGAATTTCCTATTGTAGGGAAATTACGAGTTGTTGGTTTGACGAAAAATGAATGTCAAGACTTGGTAAGACAAAAAATCGCTCCTTATTTGGCCGCAACAGAACGTCCTATAGTTACAGTACGTATGGCAAGTTATCGTATTACCGTTATCGGTGAAGTGGGTAGTCCAGGTGTAAAGCCTGTTACAACAGAGAAAATGAGTATTATTGAAGCTATTGCACAAGCAGGAGATCTTACTATTCATGGCA
The DNA here is from genome assembly GCA_022783515.1 of Prevotella sp. Taxonomy (GTDB): domain Bacteria; phylum Bacteroidota; class Bacteroidia; order Bacteroidales; family Bacteroidaceae; genus Prevotella. The sequence goes on along the minus strand of JALEWR010000062.1, from coordinate 4,677 downwards.
AGCGTGAAAATGTGTTGTTGATAAGAGAAGATATTAATGGAGGAAAAACGTCTTATCGACTAAACTTAAATGATGCTAATTTGATTAACTCACCACTTTATTATCTTCAACAGAATGATATTGTTTATGTTGAGCCTAATAAAGTAAAAGCAACGGGAGCTAGTATGGGACCTGCAACAACACTTGGTTTTACGGTGGCAGGGTTAGCAATGTCAGTTGCAACATTTATAATTAGTTTAACGAGATAAAAATATTGAGGGATGTGTTTAGCATCCCTCATTTTTTTGTAATTTTACAACAAATTACTTACTTCATATTTAATAACTCTCTATGGAAACATTAAAACACGAGTGTGGTGTAGCTATGATTAGGCTGTTAAAGCCTTTGAGCTACTATCAAGAAAAGTATGGTACATGGATGTATGGCTTGAATAAGTTGTACCTGATGATGGAAAAGCAACATAATCGCGGACAAGAAGGTGCAGGTATGGCTTGTGTCAAGTTGAATACGCAACCTGGGCATGACTATATGTACAGAGAAAGAGCGGAGGGCAGCAATGCTATTGCTGAAATTTTTAGTCGGGTGCATGAGGAATTTGCTCATACTGATAAAGAAACACTACACAACTTGGAAGAGGTTCAAGAGTATCTGCCCTTTGCCGGCCAACTTTATATGGGACATTTAAGATATTCTACCACAGGAAAAAGTGGTTTAACTTATGTCCATCCTTTTCTACGCAGAAACAACTGGCGAGCAAAGAACTTGTGTCTGTGTGGAAATTTCAATATGACCAATATTGATGAAATCTTCACTCGACTTACTAATCAAGGACAAGCACCACGCATTTATAGCGATAGTTATATTATGTTGGAACTGATGGGGCATCGCTTAGATAGAGAAGTGGAGCGAAACTTTGTCAATGCACAGAAGTTGGGACTAGAAGGAGTAGATATAACCAATTATATTGAAGACCATGTCAACACTGCCAATGTCTTGGAAACCACGATGAGTGATTTTGATGGAGGCTATGTCGTGTGTGGGTTAACTGGAAGTGGTGAGATGTTCTCTATGCGTGACCCATGGGGTATTCGTCCTGCTTTTTATTATAAGAATGAAGAAATTGTGGTAATTGCCAGTGAACGTCCTGTATTACAAACAACTTTTGGCATTGAGTGTGACGACATTTTAGAGTTGGAACCAGGTTGTGCATTGAGAGTTAAACGAAACGGTGAGTGTATTATTGATCGAATTTTAGCATCTAAAGCTAAGTATTCTTGTTCGTTCGAGCGTATTTATTTTAGTAGAGGATCAGATAGGGATATTTATCAAGAAAGAAAGAAACTGGGCGAACAACTGACTGATGCTATATTGAAAGTGGTGGATTATGACACAGAACATACTGTATTGTCGTATGTTCCCAACACCGCAGAAGTAGCTTATTATGGTATGGTTGATGGTTTTAACAATTATGTTCGTCAACAACAGATTCAGCAGATAGAAGCTTTGGGTAATAAACTCACCACTGAGACATTGGAACATATATTAAAGTCTTCTACAAGGGCAGAAAAAGTGGCTTGGAAGGATATCAAGCTTCGCACGTTTATTGCAGAAGGTAATTCTCGAAATGATTTGGCATCGCATGTTTACGATATAACTTATGATTGTATTACACCTTTTGTTGACAATCTAGTTATTATTGACGATAGTATTGTTCGTGGTACAACCCTACAAAAGAGTATCATCAGAATGGTGGATCGAGTACATCCCAAGAAGATAGTTATTGTGAGTAGTGCACCTCAAATCAGATATCCCGATTATTATGGTATAGATATGCCGAGCTTGGAAGAGTTTTGTGTTTTCCGAGCTGCTATTGAACTCTTGAAAGAAAGAAATCTTATAGATATTATACACGATACTTATCAACGTTGTCAAGAAGAATTGCTGAAAGATAAAGCGGAGATGGAAAATGCTGTAAGACTTATCTATATGCCTTTGTCTGTTGAGGATATTAATGCTAAGATTGTAGAAATGTTGAAACCGCAAGATGTTCAAACGCCTGTAGAACTTGTATTCCAATCTATTGAAGGATTGCATCATGCCATCCCCAATCATCTTGGAGATTGGTATTTTACAGGCAACTATCCTACCTTTGGAGGAACCAAGCTGTGCAATCAAGCATTTGTTAATTACTATGAGAATAAATTTATTAAAAGTCATCCCGAAAACTGAAAGATATGAGAAGTGTAACATTGGTTTTAGCAAATGGCGTTAAGTTCCATGGAAAGATGTTTGGCTTTGAACGACCTGTCGCTGGTGAGGTTGTGTTCAATACCGCGATGATGGGTTATCCTGAAAGTTTAACCGATCCATCGTATGCCGGACAGCTCATGGTTTTGACCTTTCCCTTAGTAGGTAATTATGGTGTTCCTGCATCTACTTACGATTCGCATGGCATCCCCAACTTCATGGAAAGTAATAAGATTCATGCTTCTGCCATCATCGTTTCTGATTATAGTGAAGAGTATAGTCATTGGAATGCTACAGAAAGTTTAGCTGACTGGTTGAAACGTGAAGAAGTTCCAGGAATAACAGGAATAGATACGCGTGAGCTGACAAAAGTATTGCGAGAGAATGGAGTGATGATGGGTAAAATTCTCTTAGACGATGAGCCAACTAATATTCCCGAAGCTGTTTATGAAGGGTTTAATTTTGTTGATCAAGTGAGCTGTAAAGAGATTATACGCTACAATGAAGGAGCTGGCAAGAAAGTTGTTTTAGTTGATTGTGGTGTGAAAGCCAATATCATCAGATGCCTTGTTAATAGAGGAGTCGAGGTGGTGAGAGTACCTTGGAATTACGACTATACTCACATGGAGTTTGATGGCTTATTTTTAGGAAATGGCCCAGGCGACCCAGATATCTGTGAAGCCACTGTTGAAATTATTCGCAAGCAGATGCAAATGAGCAGAAAACCTATTTGTGGAATTTGCATGGGGAATCAGTTATTGGCAAAGGCCGGTGGAGCTTCTATTTATAAATTGAAGTATGGTCATAGAAGTCATAACCAGCCTGTAAGAATGGCTGGCACCGACAAATGTTACATTACAAGTCAAAATCATGGATATGCGGTAGATGCTTCCACATTAGACAAAGAGTGGAAAGAATTGTTTGTCAACCTCAATGATGGAAGTAATGAAGGAATTATCCATCAATCCAATCCTTGGTTCTCCTCACAATTCCATCCGGAGGCATGTTCAGGTCCGGTAGATACACAATTTATGTTTGATTTATTTGTAGACAAACTCACAACTTAAACACTTTTGCAGTTATGAAAGACGAAAATATAAAGAAAGTTTTATTACTTGGTTCGGGAGCTTTAAAGATTGGTGAGGCTGGTGAGTTTGATTATTCTGGTTCTCAGGCTTTAAAGGCTTTAAAGGAAGAAGGCGTAGCTACTGTCCTTATTAATCCTAATATTGCAACGGTGCAGACTTCAGAAGGCGTTGCTGATAAAATCTATTATCTTCCTGTTCAACCCTATTTTGTGGAGCGTGTCATTCAGAAAGAACGCCCCGATGGTATATTGTTGGCTTTTGGAGGACAAACTGCATTGAACTGTGGAGTTGAGTTATACCAATCTGGCATTTTGGAAAAGTATAATGTCAAGGTATTGGGAACACCCGTTCGTGCTATAATGGATACTGAAGATCGTGAACTTTTTGTTGAAAAGTTGAACGAAATAAATGTCAAGACCATCAAGAGTGAAGCTTGCTCTAATATAGAACAAGCCAGAGTGGCAGCAAGTACATTGGGCTATCCTGTTATCTTGCGTGCAGCCTATGCTTTGGGTGGCTTAGGTAGTGGCTTTTGCGATAATGAGGAAGAACTCAACAAATTGGCAGAGAAAGCCTTTTCTTTCTCACCTCAAGTATTGGTAGAGAAGAGTTTGAAAGGTTGGAAAGAGGTTGAGTATGAAGTGGTACGAGATAGATATGACAACTGTATTACGGTATGTAATATGGAGAATTTCGACCCATTAGGTATCCATACCGGTGAGAGTATTGTTATTGCTCCTTCTCAAACGCTTACTAACAGCGAGTATCACAAATTGCGTGAGTTGTCTATCAAGATTGTTCGACATATTGGTATCGTGGGTGAGTGTAACGTTCAATATGCTTTTGACCCCGAAAGTGAAGACTATCGAGTGATAGAAGTGAATGCTCGTTTGAGTCGTTCTTCTGCTCTTGCTTCTAAAGCGACAGGCTATCCCTTGGCTTTTGTTGCAGCCAAATTGGGCATGGGTTATGGATTGTTCGAGTTAAAGAATTCTGTAACAAAGACCACCAATGCTTTCTTCGAACCGGCTTTAGACTATGTGGTATGCAAAATACCACGTTGGGACTTGAGTAAGTTTCGAGGAGTGGACAAGGAATTAGGTTCGTCAATGAAGTCGGTTGGTGAAGTGATGGCAATTGGTCGTAACTTTGAAGAAGCGATACAGAAAGGCTTGAGAATGATAGGGCAAGGAATGCACGGTTTTGTGGAGAATAAAGAGTTGGAAATTGCCGACATCGACTCTGCTCTTCGCGAACCCACTGACAAGCGTATCTTTATCATTTCTAAAGCTATGCATAAGGGATATACCGTTAATCAGATTCATGACTTAACGAAAATCGA
>JALEWR010000039.1 GCA_022783515.1 Prevotella sp. | reverse complement strand
TAAAGGAGATTCGCACGCAATGAATATCTTCACTACCATTGCCCACGAAATTGGACACCTCTTTAATGCATGGCACACGCACAATGGCGACTATGCTTACAATGCCGAACCCGGCATGGGACAATCCATAATGAGTTATGGCTCGCCACGAACCTTCTTCTCTTTATTTTCGGTAAAACAAATGAGAACACTCCTCTCGCAACAAAGTTATTACAAAAACAACCAACGAAGGGCAGAAGATTTGGTAAGGAAAAACAGTGTAGGAGACAACCGGCCATATATTGAACCAATAGATGCTGTAGCTCCTGTTATCGACACACTTCAGCTGAAACGAGAATATGTGGTTACGAAAGGAACATTTTTCCAATTGAATGTGCCTCTGCAAAACCCCGATGCAGCAGATTTCCTGTACACGGCACAACCCTACGACGTGACAAGGCCCGGCACTGTGGGTAATGGGATGCAGCCTCTATACATCCCCGACACACAGCCTGTAAAAATGTTTCAACCCTACTACGATGAGGCACAAGTTCGACAAGCAGAGCGTTCGGAAGTGCCACCCGTAGAACATTCCGACCAGTTCAACTATGGTATATATACCTATATACTTGCAGCCTCGCACCAAGCAAGTTACGACACTTACCAAACTCGCATCCGAATTGTAGAGGGACCCGAATTTAAAATAACCTCATCTTTAAGCTCGGAATATAGATGCGGTCGACAGCTGACTGTGAATTGGAATCCTTGCACCGAAGTATATGGGCAAAACAGCAGAGTACGCATATTGATGTCTGACAATTTCGGGCAAACTTTCAAATATGTGTTGGCAGATAATCTACCCAACAATGGCAGTTGGAGCGGAACGTGGCCTTACATCAATATCAATATGATTGATAATTACAGAGATTACACAAAATCCATCCGAGGCGGTCTTATAAAAATAGAAGTGAAAGGAGAAGCCGCCTATGCCATATCCCACATTTATCCATTGTCGCGTCAAGGCAATGAGGTGATTTATTCGGGAGGCTTTACATTAGCTAACAGAAACAAATCCTACTTCCAAGAAATACCTCCTATGTATCAAACTTTTGCAACAAAGGAGCAAGTGCCGGCAATGAAACCACTTATGGCATATAATAGTAATTCACCCACACAAACCATACCGGTAAACGGAAGTGAGGTGATAAATGGCAACAAGATTATCCGAACATGGAAAGCAACAGTGGCAGGTTCCGAAATAAGTCATCAGCAAACAATAGAGATAAAGGTTGTTCCAAGTCAGGATTTGTTGTCCCGCCTGGCTTTAATTGCCCACACAGCACACCTCTTATACAAGAATATAGGAACATTGGGTTATCCCAAATCATCGCTCCAAGCAACCACTATATTCTTGCAAAATTATGAAAAGGTATATGATGAGAAGCAAGAAATACGTGCGGATGCCCAAATGGAAGATGCTGCAGCATTGGAGAAATCCATGCAGACACTTTCAAAAATCAATGATGCAGACATCGTACTACCCGAAGCTGGAAAGGTATATACCATTCATAATTACCAATGGCTCTTCGGCAGGCCTCGCTTATGGTATATCAAGAACGATGGATATACCGAAACATTAACCAACGATGCAACCGCCGCCACACAATGGGTGTGCGAAAAGAATGGTTCAAAATTCAGATTCAGGCAGGCAGAGAAGAGCATATCACTGGCCAATTTAACGACAAATACAGAATGGCTCAACTTGGAAAGAGGATATTGCTGGGGTACTTTTGCATTTTCCAACGACTTCAAACGGTCGGTAGAGGTTACCCAGGAAGGCAATATGATGCAACAAGTGAGACGAGACGATGTAAGTATAACCGATTACCATACCAACAACAACGGCAATACCATCTCCACCGACTTTAAGTTTATACAGACGGGAACAGCCACCGGTATCAACGTAATAGAAAAAGAAAGGGGAGAACAAACGATTTATGATTTACAAGGAAGAAGACTATCACGCATTGTACAACCCGGCATATACATCGTGAATGGCAAGAAAGTGACTATAAAATAAAGAACAAGGTCCTGAGTTACACAATTATCTAACTCAGGACCTTGCTGTATTGACAGACATTGGTCGTTCAAATTCAAGTTGAAAAACCCTATCCGCAATGGAAGAATCTTTCGACTAAGGCACGCAATTTTGTAGGATTGTTCTCTACATCATGACGCAAGGTGTTGTCGTCAAAGGCTTTTAGTTGGGCAATAATACCATCAATCATAGCTTTACTGAATACGCCATATTGTTCGTAAACAGCTCTTTGGAGTTCCAAACATTCGGCAGAAGTATAACAACTCACGGGCAATTGCTCCAACTGATTGAGTTTCTCGGCATTGGCAGCAGCATGAATATTCACGTCGACGTATGTTTTCTCTGCCACTTCTAAGGCATTCTCCATTTCAAAACCATGGCGACAAGCCACACAAAGACCGGCTAAGAGCTGGTAAACATCCGCCGAGCCGTCGGGCGAACGCATCTCAAAGGTTTGTTTTTGTGATGTATCGACGGCAGATGCAGGTTCTTGCGGATTAGCCAAACGACACATATCCACGCCTGTTGCCCATCCCAATGGTACGCGTACAAGTACCGAACGGTTGCGGTCTCCCCAACAAATGTTGGTGGGTGCTTCTTGATGAGGCACCAAACGGAAATAAGATGTGGGGTTCTTGTTGCCGAATGCCGTAATACTTTGTGCCAAGTCCATCATACCCGCAATGGCTGTACGAGCCTCGTTGCTCAATTTTCCATCATTAAGCATCACACTCTTGCCGTCTTTCATCAGTCGCATGTGAACATGCATACCCGACCCTGCCTTGCCGGTAGTAATCTTCGGGGCAAAGGTTACATTCATCTGCATCTTATAAGCCAAGTTGCGGATAATCCATTTGGCTATCATCAGTTCATCAGCGGCACGCTCTACAGGAACCGGAAGAAATTCTATCTCATTTTGTTCGTACACCAATCCGTCTTGGTGGAAGTTGCCTACTTCAGAGTGTCCGTACTTAATCTGTCCTCCGGCTTGTGCAATATACGCCATACATTTTACGCGGAAGTCGTTGGTTTTGGCGTATGGCACCGACTCATGATAACCCTTTTGATCCACTGCCGGGAAGACTGCATCGTCCGGAATGATGACATAATATTCCAATTCGCCCATCGCATGAAACTCCATTCCTGTCACTTCACGGAACACCTTATGAGCTTTTGCCAAGGTATATTCGGGAGAACTCGCCAACGGATTACCGTCTTTATCGAAGTAGGAAGCCAGCATACAAAGCGTGGGAATCTCTGCAAAGGGGTCGACAAAGGCCGTGCTATAACGTGGAACGACATAAAGGTCGCTACTACCCGCCTCGATAAACGAGAAAAGACTTGAACCATCAACACGCTCTCCGCAAGAAAGAATGGTGTCGAGGTACGCCAAATTGTTAATCACAAAGTTCAATGTCTTGAGCTTTCCATCGCCTGCGGGATACATCAAGTTAATCATCTTGATACCATTCTCACGAATAAAGCAAATGATATCCTCCTTGGTCAACGCATGAGAAGGTTTCTGTAAAAAGGCAACCACTTGGTTGGCACTCATCAAAAGTTCGTTATTAGTCATATAGGTTAAAAAGTATTTAGTTAGAATAACTGACGTTTATACCATTAATTATATAGCGAGAAAGTTACAAAAAATATTTAGCTCGCCCATCAAAAGTCTACGTTTAATCTGCAACTACTGACATTATTTCAGACAAAACCCGCTTATTTCAAACAAAAAACACTAAATTCAGACATTTTGTCATATATTCTCACTAAGGCATATAGTTTGAAACAGAGAGAGAAAAGATAAAAGAAAGGAGATAAATATGAATTTCGAGAAATATACAATCAAGGCACAAGCCACGATACAGGAGGCTGTTAACACGGCTCAACGTAACGGACAGCAAAACATTGAACCTATCCACTTGCTCAAAGCCCTCACCAATAAGGCGGGAGATGTGATGACTTATATCTTCCAAAAATTGGGAGTGAATGGTTCGCAAATCAATCTTTTGGTCGACACCGAGTTGAATCACCTGCCTAAGGTGCAAGGTGGCGGCCAGCCCTATCTGAGCAATGAAACCAACAGCGTTGTGTTAAAAGCTGAAGAGATAGCTCAATCTATGGGCGATGAGTTCGTGTCTGTCGAACCGCTCTTGCTGGCTTTGTTAGCTGTTAACTCAACTGCCGGCAGGATTTTGAAGGATGCAGGCTGCACCGAAAAGGAAGTTCGAGCAGCCATCAACGCCCTTCGACAAGGCCAACAGGTGAAGTCGCAGTCGGCTGAAGACAATTATCAGTCATTGGACAAATATGCAAAAAACCTGGTGGAGCAAGCCCGAAGCGGTAAGCTCGACCCTGTTATCGGTCGTGATGAAGAGATTAGAAGGGTATTGCAAATCCTTTCTCGTCGCACCAAAAACAATCCTATATTAATAGGTGAACCCGGTACGGGTAAGACAGCCATTGCCGAAGGACTGGCAGAACGAATCGTCAGAGGCGATGTACCCGAAAATTTGAAGGACAAACAACTCTACTCGCTCGACATGGGTGCACTGGTAGCAGGTGCCAAATATAAGGGTGAGTTTGAAGAGAGATTAAAAAGCGTTATTCAAGAGGTAACAAATGCCGACGGAAGAATCATCCTTTTCATCGACGAAATACACACGCTCGTGGGTGCAGGCGGTGGCGAAGGGGCTATGGACGCAGCCAATATATTGAAGCCTGCATTGGCTCGCGGCGAACTAAGAGCCATCGGTGCTACAACGCTTAACGAATATCAGAAGTATTTTGAGAAAGATAAGGCTTTGGAAAGACGTTTCCAAACCGTGCTTGTAGAAGAGCCCGACGAACTCAATGCCATATCCATCCTGCGTGGTTTGAAAGAAAAATATGAGAATCATCACAAGGTTCGTATCCAAGATGATGCGTGTATTGCAGCAGTACAGCTGTCCGAACGTTACATCAGCGACCGCTTCCTGCCCGACAAAGCCATCGACTTGATGGACGAGGCGGCAGCGAAACTGCGTATGGAACGCGACTCTGTGCCTGAAGAATTGGACGAAATAACCCGCCGTCTCAAGCAGTTGGAGATTGAACGCGAAGCCATCAAGCGTGAGAACGACTTGCCCAAGATTGAGGTTTTGGATAAGGAGATTGCCGAATTGAAGGACGCGGAGAAAGAGTTTCGTGCCAAATGGGAAAGCGAGAGGACATTGGTCAACAAGATTCAGCAAAACAAACTGGAGATTGAACACCTCAAATTCGAGGCGGAACGTGCCGAACGTGAGGGCAATTACGAACGAGTGGCAGAGATACGTTATGGACAACTGAAGGCGTTACAAGACGAAATAGACAAGATTCAACTGGAGTTGAAAGCCACACAGGGTGGCGAGGGCATGGTTCGTGAGGAGGTTACAGCCGACGATATTGCTGAAGTGGTGAGCCGTTGGACAGGTATTCCTGTTACAAGGATGCTCCAAAGCGAGCGTGAAAAGCTGCTCCACCTGGAAGAAGAGCTGCATAAGCGTGTCATCGGACAAGAAGAAGCCATCACGGCGGTAAGCGATGCCGTGCGAAGAAGTCGTGCCGGTCTACAAGATCCTAAGCGTCCCATTGCGTCCTTCATCTTCCTCGGAACCACCGGTGTGGGTAAAACGGAATTGGCAAAGGCATTGGCTGAATACCTATTCAATGACGAAACGATGATGACGCGTATCGACATGAGCGAGTATCAGGAAAAATTCAGCGTATCACGTCTTATCGGTGCCCCTCCGGGATATGTGGGTTATGATGAGGGTGGACAACTAACCGAAGCCGTTCGACGCAAACCTTATAGCGTGGTGTTGTTCGACGAGATAGAGAAAGCTCATCCCGACGTGTTCAATATCTTGTTGCAGGTGCTGGATGACGGACGATTGACCGACAACAAAGGTCGCACCGTCAACTTCAAAAACACCATTATCATCATGACGTCCAACCTTGGCAGCCAGTTCATACAGCAGCAGGTAAGCAATATGACCGACACTAACAAGGAAGAAATAATGGAAGATACCAAGCAAAAGGTGATGGAGATGCTGAAGAAGACCATTCGCCCTGAGTTCCTCAATCGTATCGACGAGACCATCATGTTCCTCCCACTCAACCAAAAGGAGATTGCCGATGTGGTGAGATTGCAGGTCAACGCCGTGAAGAGAATACTCGAACAGCAAGGCATTTCGCTGGATATCACACCGCAGGCTGTTGACTATCTCGCGGAAGTGGGCTACGACCCCGAGTTTGGAGCTCGTCCCGTGAAACGTGCCATTCAGCATTATGT
>JALEWR010000202.1 GCA_022783515.1 Prevotella sp. | reverse complement strand
TATAATAGACAACCGACAAACTATAAGGTTGGGCAATTCCTTGAACAAGAGGATAACCTTCATCGCTATATTCTTTTAACAGCAAATAATCTACGAGCGTTCCCGAGGGGGTAAACACAGCAATGAGGAATCTCTGGTAGAGATAGACGCTGGCCTTGGGAAGATCACAAAACACTTTGGAGTGCAATATCACCCACTTGTCTGTTACCACCTTTCGACCAAAAGAAAAATAAACAGGGCCGTCACAAAGCTGCTTTGGCTTTATAAAAGAATAGATTTTGGGTAAATAAAGCATCGCCGAATCGCGGTTACGGCTAAACGAAAAGTCATCATTATCAATGATGTTTTTCTGCACAAGTGGTACGTCTGAAATACGTTCCCACTCACTCTTCTGTGCTTGTGCAATGCCTGCAATAAATGCTAAGCATGCAATGATTATGATTCTTGTTTTCATTCTTTATTATTATAAATGTGAGTACGATGAATTGTAGTTTATGAGCTTACTTGTTTGGCTTAATGTATAGAGTGTTTTATTGCGTCAATGGTTATAGGAAAGGGTATGATTCTGTGTCTTGTGCTTGCCGTCTTTCTGTGGGTTTGGTGAATGACAGTGTTTGTTAAGTTTGGTGATTGGTGGAGTTTTTGTAATACTATCGTGTCGGTAGACAAAGACATACTACAAAACTGCATCTTTACCGAAGGCAAATTTATAGAAATATTTTATACAACCAACATTTTTTGTCAGTTTTTTGTAAATTGATATGTCTTGCAGTGCGTACGTTAGCGTGGTAACTCAAAACTTACTAACTTATCAACACAAAACTTAAATAAAAAGCTCTCGCAGATTACGCAAAAAAAACGCAGAAGACTTTACTTATATCTAAGTTTTAGATAACGCAAACATCGCAGTCGCGATGGCAAAACTCGCAGAAGAGTTAGCAACAGCTCGCTTTAAAAACAACTGCATATAAAGAACACAATTAATATTTAGAAGCAACGACACACAACCATTCACAACATACAACTTAACACCCAATCACTAACACTTAACTCAAAAACCTCCAAAGAATGTGATAATTAGAAATAATAATTGTTATCTTTGCTCATCACGATGATGAAAGACCTCATTGGGAGAATATAAAGTAGAATAGAATATTCTTTACGGTTATATTTTTTTATAAGGGTGTAGAGCTTGGCATTAAGACAAGAAATTATAATGATATTCCTTTTTGGGTGGCTTGGCTATTTTAGCTCCTATGTTTGCGTTTCATGTGATTTCTATTTGCATGTTCCTGGATATATTGGCATCCCACCTTGATGCTTTTACCCCTGTTAATTATTTCCACAGGGATACTTATATTACTCATTTATATTGCAGGTGTTAGAGAAACGTCTGGATAAGGTCGTTTAGATGCGGACTCATTGTCGTCAGAGAATAATAAACATTTTATGTCTTTTCCCAATTATGATGCTTATAAAGGGATAGAAGACCAACTAAAAGGAAGGTATGAATAAATATTTAGTAATGTCATTGCTTTGTTTGTGTGGCTGTACAGTGCAGGCACAAGATAAAGAAAAAGAAATTGGAAAAAGAGACAGCCAAGCCGTGGTATCACTGCGTCAAGAAGCTATTGGCAAGAATAATAGGGCGGTGCAAACCGTGATGAATAGCTTGGGTAATCCGGACTCATTGCGATATGCCCTTACGTTGTTGGATGAAGCTATCGCTTTGGATTCTACTTATGAGCAGGCGTATGCCAATAAGATAACTTATCTAAAGCAACTGCATCGACCCAAGGAGGCACTTCTCGTGGCACGACAGATGATGAGAATGTCTCCTGGCAGTCCTTACCAGGTGTTGGGCTATGCCCTATTGGAAGAAAGTGTGGGGGATAAGACCGTGAGTGCAAAGTATTATAATGAAGCTTTACAGCTGTTTGACCGGCGTTTAAAAGATAATCCCAACGATTTCCCATTGCAGTTGAATAGAGCATTTACGTTATATTTCGCAAAAGGGAAAGAAACTGCCCTAGAAAGCATGCAGCAACTTATTCGTGACAGTCAGGATGATGAGAGAAAATATTCAGGTTTGCAAGATTTGTATGATATGCTGAAAAGTTCCACCAGAGAAGAGATTGTTAAGAGTATATCACAATAGTTGATACCTCTGCAAAACTCAACTTATCTTAGGATGGCATTGAATTTTTCTTTTAAAGAAAGCTTGTCTCCCTTCTGTTGGTTTGGGGAGATACTAACCGTAGAAACCATTTGCTGCATATGAATATGTGCTCTCGCATAGTACGGGTCTATCAATAGGTTATCGTAATGAGATAGAGTATAAGTTATATATGTATAAAGAAATTGTTAATAATCAACAATAATAAGAAATGATGAAAAAGATAATTTTTATCTTGTTTTGTCTTTTTATCGGTATAAGTTGCCCGACTCGGGCTCAATTTTTGTTTGATGTTAGAATAGATAAGACAAGTAAGGCAGGCCAAAGATTTCTTGTGGCAACCTTGAAAAATATGTCTGAAGTTGGCACATATAAATTGATGGGTAACCATTCTTTGCCCGAGACAAGTAGGATACTCGTGTTGGAGTTGACCAATAAGCCCTCTAAGAAATGTTATTTGGAGAAGTATGTTGTTTTGGGAGAGTGGCGTTTTTTAAAACCGCAAGAGAGTGATACTATTCAAGTAGAATTGCCGACAGATACTCCCGACTGTTTTGAAATCATATTCAAACAGTTTTATATTGAATATATACTACCTCATGGTATAGATCCTAATACTCTCAATTCAGAAGAGTTGAGCAAGTATCCAATGAGTAAAAGAGTATTCATTAGATATGATGAGACAGTGAAATAAATGATAGTTGTGTGTATGAGGGTGTTGGTGAACTCCTTTTCCTGCTTACCATCATGGTCGTGTTTATATAAAGAATTGAGATTATGCATAGACGAGTAAAATATATCGTACTTTTTGTGTTTCTTATCTTGGGCGTATTCTTGTTCAAGTTGATTGCTCCCATACGGACAGAAAGTGTCATGAAGGAGTTGGCTGAGGAGGAACTGAACTGTACGCTCGAAGAGTTTTATAAAGGAGCTCATGTGAAAGGTAGGTTACAAGGCCCTATTGTTCGGCATATTAATAATGGTTTGTGTTTTCAATGGTTTGTACCTTTGGAATGGGGCGATAGTGCTTCTTTTTACATAGATGTGTTTAAGAACCCGATGCAAGTGGGTTGGCGTAAGTTTCTTTTCCGCAACACCCGCATGAATTATCAAACGTCCTATTTGCAGTTTCCTGATGGTCGGTCGCATTTTGTAGATGTATTACCCCACAAGTGGAATAGCGATACAACTCTTTTGTCGCGTTTGTTTTTGGCAAGTGTCGATTCTGTCGCTTCCTCTTCCTCGGCAGATGTGTATCACCTTTTTGTTTCGCAAGAAACACTTTTCTTGTTTCTGCAGAAAGGTTTTTTTACGGTAGTTGAGCGAAATTCTGATTATAGTGTCGTTGAGTTTTTTCAACCCATAGGTTGGAAACAACGATTGGGAGAAAGAAGAGCGGATGATTATACTGATAAGATCAGTACGGAGCGAGCAAGAGTGAAGATTGACGATGACTGTTCTGTACGAATCATTCCGGTGGATAGACCTGTGTAAAGTGTTAGTGATAAGTTGTCAGGGTGCATCAGGTTGATTGTTGATGTTCTTGATTAACCTATAAAATTAATATGGCAATCAAGAGGTGAACAGATAAACAAGTTGTCAGCTTAATCCG
>JALEWR010000011.1 GCA_022783515.1 Prevotella sp. | reverse complement strand
TTCGTTGCTGCTGTTGCTGTAGCCTTCTCGGCTTCTCTCAGTTGATTCTTGAGAAGTTCCCTGATTGTTGTTTTCAAATTCTAATTCCATCATTTTACTCTTTTTTTGTTAGTCTCTCGACTGGGTGATTAATCTTAAACTCTTTTTCTATTGAATATATTATTATTATATAATTAAAAAAAACTTTTTTCTTCTTGAAAGCTGCATGTTATCCTGCCTCCAACTTTTTTTATTGGAATGATTAAATACCAGTATAGTTGGCAGGTGTAATAGCTTTTAGTTCGGCTTTAATCTCATCGCTCACTTCCAATGTGTCGATAAAAGCGTGGATACTTGTTTGGTTCATTGCCTCGTGTGTGCGAGTGAGGGCTTTTAATGCTTCGTAAGGGTTGGGATAAGCCTCACGGCGGAGTATTGTTTGTATGGCTTCAGCCACTACAGCCCATGTGTTGTTTAGGTCTTCAGCCACACAAGCCTCGTTGAGGATGAGCTTGCGTAAACCTTTCAGCGTACTTTGGAAGGCGATAACCGAATGCCCCATAGGTACACCGATGTTGCGAAGTACGGTCGAGTCGGTGAGGTCGCGTTGCAAACGACTCACGGGCAACTTTTCTGCCAAGAAATGATATATGGCATTGGCAATGCCAATATTGCCTTCGCTATTTTCAAAGTCGATGGGGTTGACCTTATGCGGCATGGCACTCGAACCCACTTCTCCAGCCTTGATTTTTTGCTTGAAGTAATCCATGGAGATATACATCCAGAAATCGCGGTCGAGGTCGAGGATGATGGTGTTGATACGACGCATGGCATCGAAAGCCGCTCCTAAGTAATCGTAATTGCTTATCTGTGTGGTATATTCTTCGCGTTCCAATCCGAGTTTTGCGTTGACAAAGTCTTTACCAAATGCTGCCCAGTCGAAAGCGGGATAAGCCACATGGTGGGCGTTGAAATTGCCTGTCGCACCGCCAAACTTGGCTGTTAGCTTACATGCTTTGAGAGTGGCCAGCTGTTCGTTGAGGCGATATACATAGACCATCACCTCTTTGCCCAATCGGGTGGGAGAGGCGGGTTGTCCGTGTGTCTTTGCCAGCATAGGCACGTCTTTCCATTCTTCGGCATAGGCTTGTAGCTGTGCTATCAGTTCTTCTAATTGTGGATAATACACATCTTCCAAGGCTTCTTTTAAGGATAAAGGAACACTTGTGTTGTTGATATCCTGCGAAGTAAGACCGAAGTGGATGAACTCTTTATATTGCTCGAGACCGCCCAATTGGTCGAAGGCTTCTTTGATGAAATATTCCACCGCCTTGACGTCATGATTGGTTACTTTCTCTATGTCTTTCACACGTTGTGCATCCTCCAAGGTGAAGTTGCGGTAAATATTGCGTAACTGGTCGAACAAATTGCTGTCAAAACCGGCTAATTGGGGTAGAGGCAGTTCGCACAAAGCTATAAAATATTCAATCTCAACGCGTACACGATAGCGTATGAGGGCATATTCTGAAAAATAGGGTGCTAATGATGCTGTTTTCTCTCTGTATCGTCCGTCGATGGGCGAAATGGCCGTAAGCAATTCGAGTGTCATAGTTTGCATATAATTAATTATAGGGCAAATTTACAATTAAAATCCAATATATATGGCAAAACTAATGATAAAGAATTGTAAAAAGGGAGGGCGGAAGACTATTTAACCCGATTTTGGGTTAAGTTAAGAAATTAATGGGCAAGTTGCCATTCATCAATGGGTGGGAGTTAATGATTTTATGGTTTTTGTCGTCGTTTTCTACTCTTATCTTTTAGAAAGTATAAGATACACACCTCCTTGCCTCACTTGTAATATGGTGTAGTTTAGAATAAGGCAAGAATATAACTTGTAAAATATATTTTGTTTTTCTTTGCAGATTAATGAAACTTAACTAATTTTGCAAGAGACAGTTATCGCTGTTATATTTTTTTGAGGTTTAAAGAGGCGTTATGCTTATCTGATAAGTCGAGAACCTAGGAAATTCAAGACAATACACAAAGATGGCATAGTGGTTCTCACGCTATAGCGTGGGCTGCTATTTCTACTTTCGTGTAATTGGGTTTTCCTAGGACCTTCGACTTGGAATGTGGGTGTAGTCAGTTCCACGCTTTAACGTTTGTACTTTCCTAATAGGAACTTGGTTAGGAGTTTTAACAATACATTACAATTATGAGAACAGTATTATTGAAGGTTGCCCTGTTGATACCTATAACGTGGCTCACTTCCTGCATGACTCCTCAACATTATTTGGTCAACAACCGACTTGCGGAGGAAAATCGTTTGAATCAGCAAAGACAAGAAGAACGGACTGAAGAATTGAGAAAAGAGTATTTTCGAATTGAGGTTCAGAAGGCATTTTCCAAGGGAGTACAGATTCTGTCTTCTGATATTTACAAGCAGTTGTCAGGTACCAATGTACCCCAAAGCAATCTTAATCCTGCGAACATTTTATATTCGTATAGTCAAGGAACAGCCGATTGTAGCATTACTATCACCATGGAACGGAAGAAAAACATGGTAGAAATACAAGGAACTCTTTCTTACTTAAAGGATGGAGACCTACGTTTTATTTGTACCGGTGCAAAGAATACTCGCTACTCGGACAATTCATACATAAAAAAACTATCGCAAGGTGTCTATCTGAATTAGGATTGGTAAGTTTTATCTTTGAGATGTTATTTTACTGATTGGTATTACAAGCTCACTTTAGTATAGTGGATTATACTAATACAATTACTTTTAAATCATCCATAAGCGTTATGCTACCCATGCAATAAGTCGAAGGCCTAGGAATTTTTGACATTACACAGCAACGGAGCATTGCCATCTCATTTGCCTGCATGTTGTTTGTTTACCTAATTGCTAAGTTGTATGCATATCAATCTCACGCTTTCCATTAATAATAAAATCCTATGAGAGATTGTATGGGATATTAAAAAGTATATCAACTTTTATGAAGAAAAATTATGTTTTAATGGTTATGCTCTTTATCCTGGCAGCATTAACTTCGTGTCAACAAGATGAATCAATTAATACCAGCCAGCTAAATGGAGATTGGTTTGTCAATCGTATCGAAACCACAGATGCTTCATCATTGGATGATGAAGATTATACTACAAGTAATTCAAGAATATACGACAGCTACAAACTGCAGAATGGAGCCTTGATGACAACAATTAGAGAGACATCTGACTTTAACAAATATTTTGTGGTGCTGTACAAACACAATGGTAACAACTGGGAAAAAGTTACCCAAGAGCATGTTACATTGGATAGCAAGAACAAGTTTGACTTCTATGATTGTTCTTGTAAATTCAAATCTGTGAGAGAGAACGAACTGCAAGTAAAGACGAGAGTGGGTAATACAATCTTACGCTATCGCTTGGAACGAACCGCTATTAAACCATAATAACTTAGAAGAGGGGGCATTGCAGCTCCCTCTTTTCATTATATCTTTTCTCTCAAATACCTATTGGTAGGAGTGTGTCAATGCTTATTCTGAGAATGTTTATCAAATGGAAAGCGACCTAAAGTTAGGTATTGCAACTTCATTTTAATTCTATAGATATATGGTTCCTTTTCAATGGCGGCAAGTTCTTGTGGTTGGATGGCTTTCTATATAGCTGGTGTAGTTTAATTTAATTATGCTTCTTGCATAATTTTGTCCAGCCCAATGCTCCAATAACGCCTATACATCCACCTAAAATCAGGTACACAAGAAACTTAATCAGTAAGCTGATATTAAAGATATTGGATAATGACATTGGAATACTTTCGTTAATTGGAGCTGTATCAAGATAATTAATGAATGAATCAAAAATAGCAAATACAGCCGCAATGAAGCCTCCAATGTAGAAACCGGACAATACTTTTTTGTTGGGCAAGAACTTCATTCGGGATATTGTTTTGTGTTTCATCTCTGTAGTCTACCAAAATCTTTATTTTCTCCCTTTCTCAAAGGGCAGCTTAATCCGAACAGGCATATGTTTAATGTCTTTTATGGATGTACAGGAATGAACGTTATTGAGGGCTTTTTACCACATCTGCTAATATTTTTTGCAGGACGGGTTTGTCTTGTTCGGGGATGCGACACAATCTTTTTGTTTGGTCGAAGGCGAATTGGTTATAGCTGATTGTGATGAGCCGGATGTTGTGTGCAGCCAATACGTCTTTTTTGCGTTGGTCGTAGATGCGGCGTTGTGCGTCTCTTTTTACACCGCTTACGGTCATCCTTCCTCTATTGCCCACATATTCGATCGACTCCAAATGTTGCCACTCGTGATATTCAATAGCCAATTGATACTCGGGATAGTAGGCATCGATGGGCAGGCGTACGCCTTGCTCGCTGTTGCGTGTATCTCCGCGTAAAAAATCGAAGCGATGAGCTCTAAGGGCTTTCTCTCCCAAAATCTCGTTGCATAGGTCTACGATATAGTCTTCATCCCTGTATTTCTTTTCCTTGGCTTTCATTTTTCGCAGTTTATAACCAGGGATGTAAGGCTCAACGTGTATGAATTGGTCTACTTCTTTATTGACGAAATACCAATAAGTATAGGCGTTTTTTTTCTCTGTTTCTAAGAAAGGGATGAGGTGCAGACACTTACCTCTATCCAAAGCTCTGAGTAAGCGTCGGATGGGTATGCCGTCAGCCTGATTGGTTTTGAATATACCTTCTTTTACAAATAGATCCATCATCTCTTTAGCTTGTACACGCCGGACGTGTGGATTTTCTTTGAAGTATCGGGCTAATACCTCGTTTACTAGGTTTACCTTAGAAATATCTTTCATAAAATACAAGAGTTCAATTTGTTAGCTTCTTCTTTTCTTTCTTTTGATTGACTGTTTTCCACTAAACTCTATTGGCAGGTACTTACTTCCTCAACACAATGTGCTGATTATAATAAGTTCTTCCGTTGGTTTATGCTGTGGCAATGTTTCATGCGTTAGGTCTTGGATGTATGATGAGTTCAACTGTTTCGGATATTTAGGCATATGGGCAGCTATGCCGGCTATTTGTGTATGTTACACGTTGATAACAAGGTGCCATCGAGCGTATATATTGATATGACGCCTTCTTCGTAGGTGGCGATAGTGGCAGGGTTACTGTTTTTGGGAAAGGTGATTGATCCGGTGTTGCATACCGTAACGCCATTGATACGTTCCAGTTCCCATAGATGGGTATGCCCATAGAAAAGGGCGTCGATGCGTCCCGGTGGCATCTTCTCCTTATTATATATATGTCCATGGGTGAGGAAGAGGCGGTGTCCATTGTCGACGATGAGTGTCGAGTCGGCTTGAACCGGAAAGCGAAGTAGCATCTGGTCTACTTCTGATTCGCAGTTGCCGCGAACAGCTACGATGTCTTCACTCATGGCATTGAGCTGCTTGGCTACCGCTTGCGGGTCGAGACCTTCCGGAAGAGTGTTGCGAGGCCCATAATTGAGAATGTCTCCCAATAGACATAGCATGTCGCAATGCAGCTCGCGATAGCAGGTGAGGGCTTTCTGCAAAGCGGGTAAGGAACCGTGAATATCTGAAACGAATAGGTACTTCATAAAAAGTCAAGTTTATTTTGAACGTTTTGTTAAGCCAAATGAGCAAAAAAACGGTTTACTTGAGTTATGCCATGCCGGTTAAATGCACTTTTCGAGGCACGGGAAAAGAACGTTGTTTTGCTGCCATCTTTCATGTTGGTTGTTGGCATCTCTCTCTCTTAGCCTGCTTAAGTCATCTCAATGGTTAGGCGGTTAGACCTTTTCTGTAATGATAAGAGACTATTGCAAAGATAGTTTTTTTTATGATACCAAGCAAGAAAAATGTGGAAAAACGACAAAATAATAGAATGAAAAACTTAAAAGAATGGTTTTTACTGATGGATTATTGAAAATAATCTGTCAAAAAATGATACTCTTGTGACTATTGCGGTAGCGAATGATGGGAGCTGATGGGCAGGTAAGGGCCTGGTACCATATGTCTTAGCCGGTATCTTTCTTGTTTTTGCTTTTCAAGATAGACTGAATTGAAATTCGGTATAGTCTGAAATGCTGTCCAAATTAGGCTTAATTGGTGGGTAAAATAGCCTGACTTGTTGCACAAATGCTACCTTCTGAGGAGATGGCTCTAATGGTTTTGTTATTTAGTTGTAGTGTTCTTACAGAATGATTCTGGTGGTTGAATGCTTTTGATAAGCGGGAACTTTATTGTAGCAGATGGTAGAATCGGTTTAAAGCTCTTGAAATCCTGTTACATTAAGTGTGTTCGCACGTTACATTAAGTGTGTTCGCACGCTTCTCCTCGTTTTGGATGTCGTAGGTCGCTCTTTGCTGCTATTGCTGCAAGCGACTTGAAAGACGCTGTAAGGGAAAGCAGTGAGTTGAGAAGACCTCTTAATTGAACCTTAGGGACTTGTGCCTTTTACTTCCTCAACGTAATTTTCTTTTCCCTTCTAACATTATTCAACAATATTTTGTACATTTGCATCTGTCATTTTGATGACAATCATAAACACTTAAACTTGGTTATTAAAATAAGAGTAGAAAAATGAAAGCATTACACACAGACAAAGCACCTAAGGCCATTGGTCCCTACAGTCAGGCGATAGAAGCCAACGGTTTTGTGTTCGCATCCGGACAATTACCCGTTGACCCCGCTACAGGCGAATTTGTGGAAGGTGGCGTCAAAGAACAAACACGCCAGTCTCTCCTCAATGCACAGAGCGTGTTGGAGGCTGCAGGCTTAACCCTTGCTCAAGTTGCTAAGACAACAGTCTTCCTTTCGGATATGGCTAACTTCGCTGATATGAACGAAGTTTATTCGCAATTTTTTAAAGAACCCTTCCCCGCTCGTTCGGCTGTGGCAGTGAAAACACTTCCCAAGAATGCACTCGTGGAAATTGAGTGTATTGCTGTAAAGGGGTAAAGGATAAGAAAAAGCATGAGCTTTCCCCGTCTCCTCTCTAAAAGGGCGAGAGGGGAAATTTACATGTAGAAATAGGAAGTATGAGTTAGTTGTGAGAGTTTGGGCTAATCTGATTTGTCCGACTCGTTAGGCTTATCTTGTTGATATCCTAATCATTCTCCCCTCCTTGGTAAACCGTGAGTTGCAGTTTGCTGTTGTTACAGAGAAGCAAAGCAATGGAGTGGGGCGAAGTCCTATAAAAGTATGCACAAATGAATCCATTGAATAATAAAACCCTCATGCGAGAAATATCCGATTATATGATGATTGCCCTTGGCATGTTGTCGTATAGTCTTGGCTGGACCATTTTTCTTCTGCCCAATAATATCACTGTGGGCGGAGTGGCAGGTTTGTCGTCTATCATCTTTTGGTGGCAACAGATACCTGTACAAACCACTTATTTTGCTGTCAACCTCATTCTCTTGGCTATTGCCTTGAAGGTGTTGGGATTAAAGTTTTGTATCAAAACCATCTTTGGTGTGTCTATGATGACGCTCTTTGTGGCACTCTTCCGCAACGCCTTCCCTCATCCCACCATCCTTCATGACGAGCCATTTATGGCAAGTATCATTGGCTCTTGTTTCTGTGGTGTGGGTATTGCTTTTGCTCTTTCCAATGGAGGAAGTTCGGGAGGCTCGGACATTGTGGCAGCCGTCATCAATAAGCATAAGGATATTTCTTTGGGGCGTGTGATTTTGCTGACCGACTTGGTGATTGTAACCTTGAGTTATTTGGTGCTGCACAATTGGGAGTTGGTGATTTATGGTTATGTTATTCTCTTTATCACCTCTTTTGTAATTGATCAGGTAATCAACTCGAGTCGTCGCTCGGTACAATTCTTGATTTTGTCTGAACGTTACGAAGAGATTTGCCAACGCATCATCAGCGAACCGCCTTATCGTGGCTGTACGTTGGTGGAAGCTACAGGCTATTATACCGGTAACCAGATGAAGATGGTGATTGTTGTGACCAAACGCAGAGAGTCGGCATTGTTATTCCGCTTAATCGATGATATCGACCCCAACGCTTTCGTTACCCAGAGTGCGGTTATAGGTGTTTATGGCCGTGGGTTCGATCATTTTAAGGTCAAGAAAAAGGCACAGAAAAAGAATATTCCACAATAAGAAAAGATTATGGAAGATATGCTGTTTACAAGCAATAGTGTCCTAAATAATTTTATGCAAACTCACGCCAATCTTCATCCAATCATTTGATTTGACGTTTTTATTTCTTTTCCAAACAGCACATACCCCCTATGTCTCCAATTCTTCCTCCGGCGGTGGTGTGAATGGTTTGTTTATCCATTGAAACAGATCGATTTTTGTAAATGTATTGAGTCTTAGCGATGAAACGAGATTTGAGAAGTACCATTTGTATGCAGCCTGCTGTTTGAGTACGGCA
>JALEWR010000242.1 GCA_022783515.1 Prevotella sp. | reverse complement strand
AAATAGTTTTCACTAAGGCAAAAAGTCTTACCTTAGTGTTTACACCAAACCAAAGCTTCCTTCATGACAAAGATAACACTTTTTGCTCAAGTAATTCAACAATTACCGAAAGAATTAATCAAATCATTGGTAAAAGAGCATCGCACGGACAAACATTCCAAGGGTTTCAACACATGGAGCCACCTTGTGAGTATGATATTCTGCCAATTTGCCGACTGCGTATCTCTTCGTGAGATAAGTAACGGTCTTCGGTCCGCCGGCGGCAACCTCAACCACTTGGGCATCTCCCGTGCTCCCTCCAAGTCCAATCTTGCTTATCAGAACGAGCAACGTTTCTGTGCGTTCTTCCGTGAGTGTTATTACAAGCTGTTGAATTATTTCGGACAGCAGCTGAAGCCTGCGAATGGCTTCTTGGGGAGTCTCTTCCCAATGAACTCCGTAGAGAGTGAAAGATGCGTATATACAACTATGTTTCCAATATACCATCTATTATTTGATATCCTGTAATTTTTTTCTCCTGAAACTCATTTATTATTTCAGACAAAAAGAATATGCCTTTTGTGGTTTTAATGATATCATATTCGAGTTTGTCTTTAAGGAATAGCCTTTGGGGCTTCGCGGTAATCCTGTCATAATCGGCTGCTTCGTAATCCTCGGTGTCTTTAAATTTGACTTGAAGTCCATTCTTGCAGTCGAAAAAGGTGCTTTTATTAAAATCATATACACTTACAGGCAACATGGGAAACCCCACTAGATAATAGTTTTGACTGAAAGTGTCAATTTTTGCTGTTATCTTATTGTGTATTGGCAATCTATATTTTGCAATTATCTCATAGACTCTATGACTTATTAAAAACTGCACCCCATGTTCGTATGGACCAAAAGCCATAAAATCTAATTGTTTAATAGATTTCGTTCTAGGGAAGTAGGTAATCATGAATCTATTTTTTGCATTAAACAATTGAAAATCAGCGATCATAACTCTGCTTTTATTCTTGTAATTGTTTATGAAAAAATCATTGAACTCTTTTTCCTGTTCTTTGCTAGAGAACGATTCTTTCTTTTTCGCCACAGCCACATCCCCATCCCTTTTTCCCGTAATGCTAGGTGTATAATCTGTATCTACATTGTAATATTTCATCTTCTCTTTTTTATTTACAAATAAAACTTGTCAAATGAAGACCCTCTTTAAAGTAATCATTTAAGTTCAATCCCGACTTTTGTGCATTGGATATATGTTCTAACATTTCCTCTTGCAATCTTCGAATGTCGTTTAAGTTTAGACTATCGATGTCTATTAATCCTTGAACTTTTCCTATAATTCGGGGTGGTTCCGACGTTTTTGGATATATTCTTTATCATATAAACATTGTACAGCTTGTAGCGAGGATATTTGCGCCATCGGGGGGATAATCATTATAATCAAATAGCTTATGTTCATAACTCCCAATCTGGAGCATTACCACACTTTAATCAAATAATCGAGGAGACATGCCTTTCTCTTTACAAAGAATCATCACTCTTTCTATTATTTTTTCTCGTAATTCTTTTGAAACAACACTATCATCAGAAACTCTTACAATATCATTTGGATAGATTGCATAATCATAATCTATATTAGGTGCAACCATTTCCGAATCCACAAAATAAACTTCTCCCAACTCATCATAATACTTCATACCAGCACGGCCTATTAATTCAATTCGTTCTGAATTATTGTTATCAATAAATAATTTAGAAGTTATACCAGACTCTTTGCAAAGTGTCTTTACCCTTTTTAATATTTGAGTTTTTTTTTCTTCGGAAACAATTTTGGCATCAGAAAACTTTAGAATAATATGATTGGAATAATTTACAAAATCATTTTCTAAACATTTGACCAATTCAGGCTCTACTAAATACATTTCTCCAGAGCTATCATAATATTTTAATCCAGAACTGCCCATCAGCTCCATTTTTTCAAAACTATTTTCATCTTCTAATGACATACATTTTTAATTTTAACGTTCTTATTTACATCAATTACTTCTGTAGTAATACCTTTCTTTTCAAGAATAGGTTTTTCGATTTTTTCCCAAACACTTTCTGCTCCACGATACTTCTCCGAATCGATGAATGCAATAGCATGTTTTTGACTTTTTGGAACAGATCCTGCGAAATGCTGAGAAGTTTTTTCCCATAATGGTTTAGATTGAGTCTCCCAATCTAAACCTGTTGTCCATTTTTCTAAAGCCTTTCCTTGAGGAGTCATCTCTAATATTTCACCGCCTATTTTTTCAGCATAGTCTCTTGCAGCATCTTGAGCTCTTTTTCCTCCCGACCAAAAAACTTTTGGTAATCCACTCAATCCACTGAAATCTATCCAACTGTTAGAATCGTGAACATACGCATATACATTTAGTCCGCCAGCCAGCCCTATCGGGTCTTGACTGATGTAATTACCTGTTTCAGGCGAATAATACCGGAATCTATTGTAATAAAGTCCTGTTTCTTGGTCCTCGTATTGTCCTTGGAAACGGAAAGGTATGAAGTCTCGTTTTCCTCTGAGTTCCAGCACATCCCCATAGATGTC
>JALEWR010000218.1 GCA_022783515.1 Prevotella sp. | reverse complement strand
AAAACGTTAGAAAAACTTCACCTCTTCACCCTTCAGTTCGCTCAAGAGAAGGTTGGCCAAGCGACTTGTTCCTAAGCGGAACCACTTGTTGGTGAGCCATTTTTCGCCCAGAACCTCTTTAACGATGGTGTAGTAGGTGATGGCGTCCATCACGGTGTTAATGCCACCGGCAGGCTTTAAACCTATCTGTATGCCTGTTTTTTCGTAATATTCTTTGATGGCTTGGCACATAACGTATGCCGCCTCGGGGGTAGCCGAAATCTTTTCTTTACCCGTAGAGGTCTTGATATAGTCGGCACCCGCATACATGGATAGGATGGAAGCCTTCTTGATGTTAGAAGCTGTTTTGAGACAGCCGGTCTCCAAAATCACTTTCATTGCTGCATCGCCGCACGCTACCTTTTGTTCTTGAATGTCATCGCAGAGATCTTCGTAGTTGCCGTCCAAGAACTTGCCCACCGGCATCACGATATCAATCTCGGTGGCCCCGTCTTTCACTGCCAATGCAGTTTCGGCAACCTTCACTTCGATGAGGGCTTGAGAAGAGGGGAAACTACCCGATACGCAGGCAATCTCCACGCCTTCAACCTCCAACGTGTCTTTTACCACAGAGGCAAAGCAGGGATAAACGCAGATGGTAGCCACATGGGGCAGGTCGGGGAAGGTTGCGTCAAACTCGTTCACCTTCTCGGTAAATGCCATCACACTGGTGTCTGAGTCGGTACAGCTGAGTGTGGTCAGCTCGATACTTCCAAAGAGGAATTTCTTCACCTCGGGTGTATCGTTTTCCAATACTTTTTCAGCGATAATCTTTCTCACCGCCTCTTGCACCTCCAGGTCGTTGAGGTCGGTGTTATAAAACTTGAGGGTATCGAGATATTTGTTGGTTTCACCCTCGTGATGATGTGCGTGGTCGTGTCCGCAACCACATGAATGATGGTCTTGCATGTTTATTTTAATTTTTCGTTGTTGATATGTCTTGTCTTGTCTCTGGCTGTTTTCTTCTCGAGGTTCTTGCGAAATTCGGCTTCGAGGTCGACGCCTGTCTGGTTGGCCAAGCAGAGCAAAACCCATAGCACATCGGCCATCTCGTCGCCCAAATTACTTTTTTCGCCGGCCTTAAAACTCTGGTCGCCATAGGTGCGGGCCATCACCCGGGCCAGTTCGCCCACCTCTTCGGTGAGGATAGCCATATTGGTGAGTTCGGAAAAATACCGCACGCCGTAAGTCTTGATCCAGCGGTCTACTTCTTCTTGTGTTTCTTTCAGTGTCATTGTTTTGTATCTAAAAGGATGGTTACCGGGCCGTCGTTGACCAATTCTATTTGCATATCAGCCCCAAATTCGCCCGTACCTATGTCTTTGCCCATGGCTGCCTGCAGAGCCTCGCAGAACGAATGATAGAGCGGAATAGAGACATCCGGCCTGGCGGCTTCTATATACGAGGGGCGATTGCCTTTCTTGCAGTTGGCCATAAGCGTGAATTGACTCACCACGATAATATCTCCTCCTGTATCTTGTATGGAGCGGTTCATCACCCCTTGTTCGTCGTCGAAGATACGCATGGCTACAATCTTTTTCACCAGCCATTGTATATCGGCTTCGCTGTCGTCGTAGCCAATGCCCAGAAGAATGAGCAGTCCGCCCTCGATGGCAGATTTTACTTTCCCCGAGATGCTGACAGAAGCCCTTTTTACGCGTTGTATTACTACCTTCATTGGTCTTGTTCTTTGAGTTTTGTGTCGCCCTTTTGTTTTGAAATTTGTGGCAAAACGCAGGCAGACAGATAACCTAAAGGCAAAGGTATCAAAAAAAAGTGATTTCAAGGGTTTATTTGTCAGGTTTTATAATTCTCGTTCTTGTGTATGGGTAAAGGCTTGTGCGTTGTGCGGAAGACTTGCTGTTACAAAGGCGATGTTTGCAAAGTTTCCTTTAACACTCGCATGATGGGCTGCGTTTTCTGCATTTTTTTGAGGGGTGTTTTTCTTTTTCTGTACAACAACGGTCTGTGTTTTATGTTTTATGAACTGTAGGCAGCTGTCGCAGACAACGTGGAATGTGAAGCGACAAACTGTTTATTTGTCTTTTCCCAATGAATGTGCAAATAAGTAATCTGAGAGAGGATGATTGTTAAAACCCATCGCTTCTCCTTGCAATATTTCTCATCCCTCCTTCGTTGAGATGCAAATACGCAGGTTTTACCTTGTTTGGTTAACTCGCTGATAATCAATCATTTGTCTTTTACGTGTGACCGTTTTCGGCCTGAAAGGTATCATTTTATGCTGCCATTCAGCCTGAATTGCTTTCTCAAAGGATATGTTTGACACAACAAAAGGATAGCTTTTGTCTTCTTAAAGCTATCCTTTCGCCTTCCAATAGGTCATCTTTGACCTTAAAATTTCATTTTTCCGGGTTCAAAGAAGTGTTCAGCTTCCTTTCTCAATTCTATTTTCTCTCTTCCCGTCACCCTTTTTCTTGTCCCACTTTTAAGTTAAAAATTAACACTTCTCATTCCTCTTGTGTGCGACTTTTCTCTCCTCCTTTTCTTTCTGTTCTCAGGAGTTCTCTCCTTGTCTCAGTCTTTTCTTTCTTGGAAGGGGGCAGGGGAGCTTTCCGTGGGGCTGTTCCAGTGATGGTAAACGCATTCTCCCTTATTCTTTCCCACCACCTCCGTAAGTTGTTGCAGGGTGGCTTCTTTTATCCTTTTCACGCTCTTAAAATGCTGCATCAAGGCCTCCTTGGTCTTGGGTCCGATGCCTTTGATATCGTCGAGTTCGGAGTGGAGAGCGTGCTTACTGCGTTTGTCGCGGTGGAAGGTGATGGCATAGCGGTGTACCTCATCTTGAATGCGAGTGAGGGCATGAAAGAGTTCCGACTTGATGTCTAAGCCTACGACCTCTACAGGATGCCCAAAGAGTAGTTCGTTGGTGCGGTGGTGGTCGTTCTTTGCCAGTCCGGCAATGGCAATGTCGAGTCCTAACTCGTCTGCAACCACCTCTCTTACCACGCTCATCTGTCCCTTTCCGCCGTCGGTAATAATGAGGTCGGGTAGGGCAACGCCCTCTTCCATCATTCGTTTGTACCGCCTTCTCACCACCTCTTGCATGGAAGCATAGTCGTCGGCACCCACAACGGTCTTGATATTGTATTTGCGGTAGTCTTTCTTACTGGGTTTCATGCCTTTGAATACCACGCATCCTGCCACGGCATCACTGCCCGATATGTTGGAGTTGTCGAAACATTCTATGTGATAAGGCAACTTGTCCAGTTTCAGTTTGGTTTGCAATTCCTTCATCAGACGCACCGTTTTTTGCTCCGGATTGAGCTTTTCACTCTGTTTCAGGCGGTCGAATTTATACTGTTTGCAATTCATTTCCGAGAGTTCGAGCAGGCGTTTCTTGTCGCCTCTCTGCGGTATCAGAAAGAGGATGTCGCGTAGTTGCCAGTCGAGGGCGAAGGGTACGATAATCTCTTTCGCCGTACTCTTGAATCGCTCTCTTATCTCGGGGATGGCAGAGAGGAGAATATCTTCATTGCTCTCTTCCAGCTTACGCTTATACTCGAAGGTGAAGCTCTGGTTGATGGTGCCGTTTTTAACGTGCATATAGTTGATGAATGCCGTGTTGTGGCTGTCGTCCTCTACGATGCTAAACACGTCTACGTCGGCAATGCTATAGCTCACCACCTCGCTCTTGGCACAGAAATTGTCGAGTAGGAGATAGCGTTTTTTTAGTTCTTCTGCCTCTTCAAATTTTAGTTCTTCTGCCTTTTTGAGCATCATTTCGTAGAGAATCTTACTCACATGGCGTGTGTTTCCGCGTAGAATTTCTTTGGCTTGGCGGATGTTTTCTTGGTATTCCTCATAGCTCTGTTTGCCGATGCAGGGAGCGTCGCAGTTCTTGATGTGATATTCCAGACACGCTTTATACTTGCCGTTGTTGACACCTTCTTGTGTGATGGGAAAGTGGCAGGTGCGTGGCTTGTGTATCTTCTTGATGATGTCGAGAAGGGCGTAGAGGGTGGAAATATGGCTGTATGGACCATAATAAGTGCCTGTACGCTTGTTGATGGTGCGGGTTTTGAAGATGCGAGGAAAGAGTTCGTTGGTGACACAGATGCTGGCGTAGGTCTTGCCGTCCTTTAAAAGTACATTGTAACGAGGGTTATACTTCTTGATAAGACTGTTTTCGAGCAGTAGGGCGTCTTCCTCGGTGTTCACCACCGTATAACTGATGTTGTGTACTTTACTGACAAGTACCTTGGTTTTGAAGCGGTCTACCTCCTTATGAAAATAGGTCGAAACCCTGTTTTTTAAGTTTTTCGCCTTGCCAACATAAATAATGGTGTTGTCCTTATCATAAAATTGATAGCTGCCGGGCTTGCCGGGCATGCTCGCTACGATGGTCTTTAAATGACTTATTCTTTTCTCGTTTTCTTCTTTAGTCATGTCGTTATGCCTTTGTTTATGGGTGATGCGAAAAATAATGTTTCATGTGAAACAATTGTGTTGGAGGTGTTTGGCGGGGAGAAACTTTATCTTTTGCTTTCTTCCTTTTTATCCCTTCTTTCTTCTACTTTTGGTTTTAGCTTTTGTCTTTTGGGGTTTTCTCTTCTCCATTCTCCTCTTTCTTTAAGTCTATTGTTTTTGTCTTTGCTTCATTTATTTTCTATTCAGCATTCTATTGGCAAAGTTATATCTTTTTTCTTAATAATGAGAGTGTTGAGAATGGCTTGTTGGGAAAAGGAGGAAGATGAGAGGAGGGAGGTTGAAAGAAAGGCTTGTTGCTTTTGTTTTGGCTTTCTTTTAGTTGGTTCCTTTTGTTGGGCGAATATTGTTGGGTTTGCCAAGATCGGCTGATGGGTGAGCTGTGGTGCGGTGTTTGGATGATTTTGTTTATGTTCTATATCGTTTTAATTGCTCGTGTGTCTTCGATATGTTTATATCTTTTGTCTCGTTCGATAATTTTAAAACAACGCATTGTCTTTCTTTTTCTTTAATATGAAAAGAAGAAAGAGAAAGAAAATCGCCATTGGGCAATTCTTCTTTCTCTTTCTTCTTCAAATGCTTTTCTTGTTGGCTTTAAGTTTGCCAATCCGAAGATTTTGCACTTTTGTGCACGTTTAAATCTGTATTAATGTAGAGATTTCGATGTCTTCGTCAAAATGAGAACGGCCGTCCAATCCCTCGTTTACCAATTCTATGATAAAATTGGCATAGATTTTCTTGGGCTTAAACTTCTTGACCAAGTCGCAAGCAGCCTTCATGGTGCCGCCTGTGGCAAGGAGGTCGTCGTGAAGCAAGATGACATCGTCTTCGCAGATAGAATCTTTATGAATCTCGATGGTATCGGTTCCATATTCCTTGTCGTAGCTTTCTTGTACCGTTTCGCAGGGTAATTTCCCCGGTTTACGGCACAAGACAATGCCCGCACCCAAACGAATGGCTACAGCCGAAGACATGACAAAGCCGCGAGATTCGATACCAACAATCTTGGTAATGCCCTTATCTTTGTACATTTCATACATTTCATCGCTGATTGTTCTTAAACAATCAGGATTCTTAAAGAGGGTTGTTACGTCTCTAAAATTAATGCCTTTTTTCGGAAAATCGGGTATGCAACGCAGATTGTCCAATAACAGTTTGTTATTCATTTACAATGAGTTATATAGTAATTAATTATTCATTTGTTTCATGTGAAACATTTCTTATTCGATTGTTTCGCATGCTTTTTATCTTTCTTTTTTGTTCTTATCTGTTCAATAGCACCAGCAATACGTTAATGTCGCTGGGTGATACGCCGGGTATTCGTGATGCTTGTGCCAATGTCTCGGGATTGATGCGTTCCAATTTCTGTCGGCCTTCGGTGGATATTTCATGCAGTTCGGCATATTTAAAATGTCCTCTGATTTTGATGTTTTCCAATCTTCTCATCTTGTCGGCAACGATACGCTCACGTTCGATATAACCTTTATATTTTATCTTTATCTCTGCCGCCTCTGCTATTTCTTCGATGCGGTTGGCGGGAGTTTTGATAATGGCGTTGAGTTCGGGTAAAACTTCAGCCAGTTGGTTAATGCTTAATTGTGGTCGTGCGATAAGGTCGCTTATTTTACAAGAATGGAGTAGGGGCGACGTTCCAAAGTGTTCTAACGCACCGTTAATATCTTTGGCTTTCACCAAAGTATTGTCGCAATAGTGGATTAATCGCTCGATAGCTGCCTTTTTCTCCATCCAGTAGTCGTAACGCATTCTGTCTGCCACGCCTAATTGGTATGCTCTTTCTGTTAATCGGGCGTCGGCATCGTCTTGACGTAGCAAGATGCGATATTCTGCACGCGAGGTAAACATGCGATAAGGCTCGTCTACACCCTTTGTGGTGAGGTCGTCTATCAATACGCCAATATAACTTTCGTCTCGCTTCATGGTAAAACTCTCACCACCGGTACAACGAAGAGCGGCATTGATGCCGGCCACCAGGCCTTGTCCGCCCGCTTCTTCATAACCCGTAGTGCCGTTTACCTGTCCTGCCAAGAATAGACCCTCGACAACCTTCGATTCAAGTGTATGATGAAGTTGGGTGGGGTCGAAATAGTCGTACTCAATGGCATAACCCGGCCGATAAGCCTTGGCTTCCCGTAGAGCAGGAATCTTTCGGATGGCGTTCAGCTGTATGTCCATAGGCATACTCGATGAAAAGCCATTCAAATACATTTCGTTGGTGTTCTCCCCCTCAGGTTCGAGGAAGAGTGGGTGCTGTTCTTTCTCGGCGAAAGTCACCAGCTTGGTTTCTATAGAAGGACAATAGCGAGGACCGGTACTCTGAATCTGTCCGTTGAAAAGGGGCGAATCTGCTATTCCCTTTCTTAATGTTTCGTGAGCTTCGGGTGTGGTGTAACACGTCCAACAAGGCAACTGTTGGAGGGTTCGGGGCGTGTCGAGATAGCTGAATTTGTGGAAGTCGTTTTCGCCATCCTGGCGTTCCATATCTTCAAAATGCACCGTTCGGGCATCTATTCTTACGGGCGTTCCGGTCTTCATGCGTTCCATTCGTATGCCGTTTCGCGAAATACTCTCGCTAAAATGGTATACGGCAGGCTCGGCACATCTGCCGCCCGGTATCTGTGTTTTACCAATGTGCATCAATCCGTTGAGGAAGGTTCCTGCGGTAATCACAATGCTCTTGGCCCGAAATTCGGCACCCCACACGGTCTTGACGCCTACAGCCACGCCGTTCTCTACAATGAGTTCGTGGGCTTCGTCTTGCCAGATGTCGAGGTTGTCGGTATGGTCGAGTATCTCTCTCCATTTCCAAATAAACTTACCTCTGTCGCATTGAGCACGCGGACTCCATACCGCCGGACCTTTGCCCCGGTTGAGCATGCGAAACTGAATGGCTGTGGCGTCGGTAACAATACCCATATATCCGCCCAAGGCATCAATCTCTCTTACAATCTGTCCCTTGGCAATACCCCCCACGGCAGGATTGCAACTCATCTGTGCAATCTTGTTCATGTCCATGGTTATGAGGCAAGTCTTCGCACCAATCTTCGCCGCCGCTGTGGCAGCTTCACATCCCGCGTGTCCTCCTCCGATAACCAGCACGTCGTATTTAAAGTTCATACCTATTATATATACCTTTCTTTTGTCTTGGTTTGCACGGCGAATTAACGATATTTAAAAAATCTTCGTTTTTGCCATCATCTCCTTTTGTTGAAGAGAAAAACATTTTTCGGCAAAAGTAAATAATTAAATTGGTTTTTTCGTTAAAATAGTTTGATTAATCATTATAATATAGTATTTTTGCACTCTATTATGCCCGGTTTATACCTAAAACAAGGTATTATGCCGGATGGTTTTATGTGTGTTCCAGCGGAATATGCCTCAGAAGATTAGTAATAACAATTAAATATTTTTTTAAATTCAATCATTTATGTGGTTAATCAATTCTTCTATTGGTAGGAAAGTTGTGATGTCGGTAACCGGTATTGCACTTATCCTGTTCTTGACGTTCCACATGTCAATGAACCTTGTTGCACTTTTCTCTGGAGAAGCGTACAATGCGATTTGTCATTTCTTAGGTGCTAACTGGTATGCTGTTGTGGCTACTATTGGTTTGGGTGCTTTAACAGTGGCTCATATCGTGTTTGCCTTTATCCTGACTGCACAAAATCGCAAGGCTCGTGGCAACGAACGTTATGCTGTGACAGTAAAATCATCTAAGGTAGAATGGGCATCTCAAAACATGTTGGTTTTGGGTATTATCATTTTCTTGGGTCTTTTGCTTCACTTATTTAATTTCTGGTACAACATGATGTTTGCCGAAATCGTAGGCTTTGAAGCTAAATTTCATCCTTCAGACGGTTTCTCTTACATCAAGGACACCTTCGCTAATCCTGTTTATGTAGTACTCTACGTTATTTGGATTGTAGCTATCTGGTTCCACCTCTCACATGGTTTCTGGAGCTCTATGCAGAGTTTGGGTGTGAACGGAAAGGTGTGGTTCAACCGTTGGAAGACGATCGGCTTTGTTTATAACACGCTGCTCATGCTCGGTTTCCTTGT
The DNA here is from genome assembly GCA_022783515.1 of Prevotella sp. Taxonomy (GTDB): domain Bacteria; phylum Bacteroidota; class Bacteroidia; order Bacteroidales; family Bacteroidaceae; genus Prevotella. The sequence continues at coordinate 2,982 of JALEWR010000218.1, read as the reverse complement.
AGTTGTACTTGCATTTGCTTTTGGTTGTGCACCCAGCTTGTGCTGTGGACACTAAGTGTATGTTAAATCTTAAATAAGGAAAAATATTATGTCACAAATAGATTCAAGAATTCCTGAAGGACCGGTAGCTGAAAAGTGGACCAATTATAAGGCACATCAGCGATTGGTTAATCCAAAGAATAAGCTCAAGCTCGACGTTATCGTTGTGGGAACAGGTTTGGCTGGTGCCAGTGCAGCAGCTTCTCTTGGCGAAATGGGCTTTAATGTTTATAACTTCTGCATCCAAGACTCTCCTCGTCGTGCTCACTCTATTGCAGCACAGGGAGGTATCAATGCAGCAAAGAATTATCAAAACGACGGCGACTCTGTTTATCGTCTTTTCTATGATACAGTGAAGGGTGGCGACTACCGTGCTCGTGAAGCTAACGTTTATCGCTTGGCTGAGGTGTCTAATAGCATCATCGACCAATGTGTGGCACAAGGTGTTCCTTTCGCTCGTGAGTATGGCGGTATGTTGGCTAACCGTTCTTTCGGTGGTGCTCAGGTAAGCCGTACATTCTATGCCAAGGGGCAGACAGGTCAGCAGCTTCTTCTCGGTGCTTACTCGGCGTTGAGTTGCCAAGTACACGCAGGTAAGGTAAAACTTTACACTCGCTATGAGATGGAAGACGTTGTGATAGTTGACGGTCGTGCTCGCGGTATCATTGCCAAGAACTTGGTGACAGGTAAGTTGGAGCGTTTCTCTGCTAATGCAGTGGTAATTGCTACCGGTGGTTATGGTAATGCTTATTTTCTTTCAACCAACGCGATGGGATGTAACGCAACAGCAGCTGTACAATGCTATCGTAAGGGAGCATATTTTGCCAATCCTTCATATGTTCAGATTCACCCCACTTGTATTCCCGTACACGGCGACAAGCAATCTAAGTTGACTTTGATGTCAGAGTCTTTGCGTAACGATGGTCGTATCTGGGTTCCCAAGAAGATTGAAGATGCCAAAGCATTGCAAGCAGGAACCAAGAAGGGTTCTGATATTCCGGAAGAAGACCGCGACTATTACTTGGAGCGTCGTTATCCTGCCTTCGGTAACTTGGTGCCTCGTGACGTGGCTTCTCGTGCCGCTAAAGAGCGTTGCGACCATGGTTTCGGTGTTAACAACACAGGTTTGGCAGTATTCCTCGACTTCTCTGAAAGTATCGAACGCCTCGGTTTGAAAGAAATCCTTGCACGTTATGGCAACCTCTTCGATATGTATGAAGAAATTACCGACGTTAATCCCGGTCAATTGGCATCAGAGATTAACGGTGTGAAATATTATAATCCAATGATGATTTACCCTGCAATCCACTACACAATGGGTGGTATCTGGGTAGATTATGAACTCCAGACTTCAATCAAAGGCTTGTTTGCAATCGGCGAATGTAACTTCTCTGACCACGGTGCTAACCGTTTGGGAGCGTCAGCGTTGATGCAAGGTTTGGCTGATGGTTATTTCGTATTGCCTTATACCATTCAAAACTACTTGGCAGACCAAGCTATCTGGCCACGTCTTTCTACCGATTTGCCCGAGTTTGAGGCTGCGGAAAAGGCTGTGCAAGATGAGATTGATCGCCTGATGGGCATTCAAGGTAAGCGTTCTGTCGACTCTATCCACAAAGAATTGGGTCACATCATGTGGGAATATGTTGGTATGGGACGTACCGCAGAAGGTTTGAAAGAAGGTTTGGCTAAGATGAAAGCTCTCCGCAAAGAATTTGAAACCAACCTCTTTATCCCCGGAAGCAAAGAAGGTTTGAATATCGAATTGGACAAGGCTATTCACTTGCGTGACTTTATTACCATGGGTGAGTTGGTGGCATACGACGCTCTCTCTCGTAACGAAAGCTGTGGTGGACACTTCCGCGAAGAGTACCAGACAGAAGAAGGAGAGGCAAAACGCGATGACGAACAATTCTTCTATGTGGGTTGTTGGAAGTATCAAGGCAACGACGATACTGCTCCCGAACTCATCAAAGAGCCGCTCGAATACGAAGCAATCAAGGTTCAGACACGTAATTACAAGAATTAAAAGAGTGAGTTGATGAGTGAGTTAGTTGACAGGTCGATGGTTGTCGCTTTCAACTCTGCCGCAAACATCTTTATTGGCATTGGCTGTTGATATAGACAATAGTGTATGCCGAGATGAAAAGTAGAATGCAAAAGTACTGATTGTTGAACCGATTTGTCAACTCGTCAACTCTTAAAATACAAAAAACAACATGGAGAAAAATATAAGTTTCACGCTGAAAGTATGGCGTCAGAACGGACCAAAGGCAAAGGGTCATTTTGATACATTTGAAATGCAAGATATCCCCACAGATACTTCATTTCTCGAAATGTTGGATATTCTCAATGAGCAGCTTATCGAAAAAGGTCAGGAACCTTTTGTATTCGACCACGACTGCCGCGAGGGTATCTGCGGAATGTGTTCACTCTATATCAATGGTCAACCCCACGGACCGGCAACGGGAGCAACCACTTGTCAGCTTTACATGCGTCGTTTCAACGATGGCGACGTTATCACAGTAGAGCCTTGGCGTTCGGCTGCCTTCCCTGTAATCAAGGACTGCATGGTAGACCGTGGTGCTTTCGATAAGATTATCCAGGCAGGTGGCTATACCACTGTTCGTACGGGTCAACCCCAAGATGCCAACGCAATCCTCATTCCTAAGGAAGCAGCTGATGAGGCGATGGACTGTGCAACATGTATCGGTTGCGGTGCTTGTGTGGCAGCATGTAAGAATGGCTCAGCTATGCTCTTTGTAAGTTCAAAGGTTAGCCAGTTGGCACTTCTTCCTCAAGGTCGTCCCGAAGCCGCTAAGCGTGCCAAGGCGATGGTTATGGCGATGGAAGAGTTGGGTTTTGGTAACTGTACCAATACTCGTGCTTGTGAAGCAGAATGCCCCAAGAACGAATCAATTGCTAACATTGCTCGCCTCAACC
>JALEWR010000194.1 GCA_022783515.1 Prevotella sp. | reverse complement strand
CTCGCAAGCCGGTGAGCATAAGATAACCTTGCGCGTTTGGAATGCTGTAGAGGAAAAAATGAGTCAACAGACCCTCAGAGTTGATTCCGCCATGACGATAGACTTTGATTTTACCGTGGCAATCAATAATATTGCTCCGGGAACTGTCTCCGTCATCAACAAAAGCAAAGGTGGAAGTCAATATGAGTGGACTTTTGAAGGTGGCATACCTTCTACGTCCAACCAACAGCATCCCGGCACGATAACCTTTGCGGAAGGTGGTGAACATAAGATTCACCTAAGAGTATTCAATGGCAGTAAATACGAGGAACGTACTAAGACGCTAACCCTGCAACCTCCGATGCAAGCCGATTTTTCGTATGCACCTCTGCCTGTTGATCAAGACTGAGAAGCCCCACTCACGTTGAAGACAACCAATCTCACCACAGGAGGGTTGTCTTATCGCTGGGTATGTGCAGGAGCCAATGTACAATCTCCAGAGAGTGCAACAACAACCATTCGATTTGAACATCCTGGAACTTACACCGTGCAGATGACAGCCGCTAACGGCAAGGAAGAAAAAGTTGTAGAGAAAAGCATTGTTATCAAACCCAACAGTGGCATTATTAAGCAGAACGATATAAAATTTGGCATCAATGAGGCAAAGAACAATGTGGGATGTTTTTCCTCTGCCTTAGTTAATGTTTTTGTTAAGAAATATTCTTGATTTTGACTTGCGTCAAGAATATGGCAGATTCAATGTTTATTTCTGTGAAAGTGTTGGAGAGAAAATAGAAGCTTTGTAACTTTGCATCGTCAATATAAGACAATACTTCGCGAGAAGTTTAGATATAGGTAGTGTATTAGATGAATCATAAGGTAAAAGATTGAATTACGGATATAGTCAGGTTTTAGTTATAAGGTTGATTAGGTTGTTAAAAGGATAAGATTGATAGAGAGAAAGTGATAGATTTATAATGGATTGTTTAGGTTTTTAGATTGATTGTTTTAAGTTTAAGTAGTTAGGTATTAGTTTAGGTAAGATGTTTCAGGTAACAAAGGTTAGGTTTTTTAACCCGTGACGATTCAATAGATAGTCCTCAAGGAGGTAAAGAAGATTGAGTTGTTGATGTACGGCCTAGATGCAGCATTGCTGCACTGGCCTTTGAGGAGGGGGGGGGAGAAAGCCACCACCCGAAAGGGTAAAAGATATTTGTTGTTTAGTTAGTTAGTAGAGGCGGTTTCCTTTTAAAGGAATATCGCTTTTTTTGTTTTGTACAGATGTGTGCTTAAGAGGAACTTGCTTCTGTGTTAGGTGTTCAGTCGGTGGCTTTGTTAATGGCAATAACAGATACAAAAAGAGTTTTCTTCGGACATCGAAAAGGTCGGAAATAAGTTTAAAGCAATCACTCCGAGCATAGAAAAATTAAAAAGGATGTACCGTAAGATTGTCGGTACATCCTTTTTAATGCTGTTTAATATTATTCAAACGCTGTTACTGAACCGGCATACAGAAGAAGCCGTAGTAGAGATAATCGTTTTCTACTGTAGACATGGTTGCCCAAATGTTCTTGCCGTCATTCTTGAGAATTTCTACTTTCACATTGTTGTAAGTAGCTTCATCAAGTCCCCAGGTAACTTTTGCGTTCAAAGTTCCGCTTTCTTTTTGACCCACAGTGAGGTCACCTGTGAAATTGAGTGTAGCCCAATAATACTTAGTTCCCCAGATAACATATTCCCAGCCATAGGTATAGGTATTGCCTGCCTTCGACATCACAGCCTTATACTGGCTGGAAATGGTGCGGCTATAGCCTTCCCAAACAAAACGCTGTACTGAGCTAGACATGATTTCTTCTTTCTCTTCAGCAGTATAAGGCTCCTCAGTAGCGGTAACATTGACAACGAGTGTTTTCTTCAAGCCCATCACATCGGTGATTTCGATGTTAGCTGTACCTGTCTTTTTACCAGAAACCACAGCTACGCTATCGCCCACAATAGTGATAAGATTAGCTACATCGGGATTGTCGCTCACATAGGTATATTGTCCGTTGCCCTTAGTGATAAGTACTTGTGCTCTTACTGCATGCCCTAATTTTGTTTCCAAGTTCACTTGATCTTGGGCAAAGGCAATTTCTTGATACATGGAACGCACAACAATACGCTTGTAATTGCCTCCACCATCTGATACAACAAGGCCTGTAAGTCCTTTTTTAGAACTTGTAATGGTAAGTGTATTACCATTCATCGCCCCTGTTACGATGTCGGGATTCTCGTTAATAACCTTGTAATCGCCGGCCCCAGTGTTAATCTCCAGTGTTGTAGTTTCTCCTATCCCCATGCTTACAGTGTCAGCAGCTAATGCCAAAGGTGCCACTTCTGGCTTTTGGGGCATGGTGAAAGAGTCGTCATTATCACTTCCACATGACGAGAATACACCGGCAAATGCCACGCTCATCATGGATAAAAATAAATATTTTGCTTTCATCTTATTTGCTATTTTTCAATTACCAATCTTTCTCGATACGTTCTCCTATCAGCACGTTTTCGTCGTAGAAAGCGTTAGCCACCCGGTTAAAGAGTTCTGGATAAGTACGCTTCGGAGACAAACCAAAGAACATGGTGCCACCATAACCGGCTTCACGAATACTTCTATAGGTCGATGCTGAAGACGCATAACCGCGTGCCAACTCGATAGATGCCTGAATCATTGCCTTCTTGGGCAAACCCTCGTAGTCGTTAGACAAGTCGCTCATCACGCGGTAATCTTGGTTTGCATAATCAATAAACGTACCGGGAGTATGCCCATCTACAGAAGGCAGATAAGAGAGTTTGCCATAAACGTATGTCTGTACCAACTTATCGGGCATTGCTTGTTTGGTTTCATAACACAACCGAGCTGCAGCAGAAGAGGAAGGAGTGTCAAAACCGGGATAAGAACCATAGCTTGAGTACTCATCATCAAACATCACACCATCCAAATTATAAGCATCGCATACGGCTTTCAATTCTTTTGCAAAAGCCTTTGCACCTTCTTTAGTGAGGTTGGCAACACCCGAACGGTCGTGATTACCCAAGATACCGAGAATAACCTTCATGCCTTTGCGTTGCAATGGCTCAAGATACTTCTCTTTATACTTCAAACAATGTGCAATATTCTCGTTGTTATAGTTATAAACTTCTCCGGTTTCTTCGTTGTAATTGATGTTTCCGGAGAAGAGAATAACCTGGTCGAAGAGATATTTACCACTCTTTTCCAATGTGAATGAGAGGTTGTAGAGCGGATTGGCATCGTTTATTTCCATACAGCTAATGACCTGCAAGCCATTTTCTTTATGACAATCGGGCATCTTGGTGATGTCTCTCAGCATCAAAACAAACTCACCTTTCTCCTTGGACGCTTCCACACCACTGCCTTTTACAACCAAAGGAATGGCATAAAGACCGTTCTTTGCCAGGGCTTCTGCAGACTTATAATCAATCTTTACAGCTGCAGACTTTGACTCTCCTGCAGCAATGGTTGCATCACCGGTGATGGTAACAAGGTCTTCGGGCAGGGCCTCAACCTTTGTTCCGTTAGCCATATTATAATTGTTTAATGCCTTAAGGTCATAAACAATAGTGAATGTTTGTGCCGAAGAGGCAGGTTTCAGCAGATTAACATAAAAATCTGTTGAGCCATTATCAGAAAAATACAATGAATCGACATTGCTGGCTCCATACTTATTGGTAAGGAAAGCCAATGATTCAGTGGGAGAAGTGTAGAGCTCTTCACCCATGGATGGCAAGTCAATACTATCTGAACAAGAAGCCATTAGGCCCCCCATACAAAGAGTAAGTGCCAATGTCTTGATGTTATTTATCTTTGTTAGTTTCATATTTCAATACGTTTAAGGGGTTATTTAGCAGCGGGCAACAATACATTTTTCCACGTTAGGTTGCCCTTCATGGCTTTAATGTCATTACCATTGCCGGAGTAATCTTTCACAAGAGAAGAAGTCATGTCGTCAAACTTCCAGTAAGCTATCAGTCCTTCGGTTGTTGGAGCAACATTATAGATATGAGCGGCAATTTCTTCTTGACTGCGAATAATATCCCAAACACGAGCTTCTGAAATATATCCGTTCAAGTCGCGACCATCTTCATATGATTTACCGATGAGGAAGTTGCGATCGCCACCATTGCCATAAATGCTGATAGGCACAGTAGTCTTAAATTCTCCAACTTGCTTTCCGTTGAGATAAATAAACATTTCACCTTTCGTTCTATCGTATGTCAGAGCCACATGTGACCATGTCCCGGGAGTCAACTGCATAGAAGAGTTCGTGAAATTACCGCTAGAGGTAGCTATTTGAAGTTGATTATCAGGAATACCGGCATCACCAATACGCATCAGGAAAGCCCCTTCAATACCCATAACGGTAGAGATAAGCTGGTTAAACTCACGAGGATAAACCAAGGCTTCCATCGTGATTTTTTGAATGTTTCTTACTCGGTCGGCTGTTTTCCAAGGATAAATCTCCAAATAATTGTTCTCTATATCAGCCACTACATTGATCAATGCACCTGCACGGAATACATAATAATAGGTGTCTGCTGAAGCGAGAATCTCCAATCCGCTGGTGTTAATTTTAACGGGAAGAACATAAGCCAAGGCTCTATCCAAGCTGCCTAACTTGGAAAAGTTGAGCATAGCCTCACTACTCTTCACGCTACCCGCATTGATAACCATCTTGTTTTCTACCATTTCATAGCAACTGTCGGGCAAGGCCACAGCATTGGCATAATAAGCTTTGTTGTATTTTTCAACCAAAGAAACGTCAGTTGTCGCTGTTGCGGTAATCTGAGTTTCAACGGGTCGAGAAGTCGTAATGTTCAATGTCTTGGTAATTACACCAACCTCACCTTTAATGATGGTTTCTGCTGTCATCTCAGAAGCATCAATAAAAGCCTTGTTGGCGAAGCCTTCTTCGTCGTTATTATAGCAGCTTGCCATCAAGAGGCCTACTGCCAATAAAGGCAAAAATTTATATATTCTTTTCATTGCTATTATTTTTTAACTGTTGGATTAATGATTGAAATCGCAGTTCTTACATGAGGGTAGGTGAAGCTTACATTGTAATAGTTGTTACCTAAGTTGTCAATAGCCAAGCCGGCTACTTGATATGCTTCATGAGAAGTTGCCACCCACTTCGCTGCTCCGAGAACGGCAGGAACGGCAGCAGCCCAATAACCTGTACGCAAATCTGTTTCATCAAGCGATGTTGTGGTAACCCAAGGCACAAATTTATCGGTAGGCACTCCTTCACCGGCTGCTTTATTGACTATGTATGCCACATCACTTGCATTGGTTGATGCTTGGCAAGGCACGATGAGATATGATGCCAATGCAAGCACTGATTGGTCTTCTACATTCTGAGGTTTGCCTGCCAATACCAACATTTTATTGGTGTGGCGTTGTTTCCAGTCTTTTGCTATACCGAGGAAGATGTTTTCCAATGCTTCAACTTCCTGTTTTTCGGCATCAGTAAGATATTGTTTATATTTACTTTCAAAAGCCATCACCAGGCCGTCAAAACCGTATTGATCGTTTGAAATAAGCTGTTCTTGCACGCTATTTACCAAGAAATCTTTGAATGAAGTAAAAATTTTGCCTTCATTAGCTTTATCGCCTAAGAAGGCTTCTTTAGCTTCATCGTAGCTGGTCTTTATCTTAGCAAAGCTTACTTCATAAAGGGTTTTTGTACCTTTCTCTTCACGCAAGGATATCATCATTCCCAACTCCTGACGTGTGAGGTCGTGAGGACTGGTGAGAACGAGATAATCCAAGCTGTCGGGAACAGCTGCAATGGTTTGTCCTTGTGATGCGGGCAACTTCTCACTATTGTCGAGCCACCCAAAGACAACCTTATGGTGGGATTGCTTGTATGCTCTTAGGTTTGCCAAATAATCGGCATAAAGTGCGGCATTCTGATTTTTGATGCCTGGCTCATTGATATCAACAGATTCAATATCCGTATCACAGCCGGCCAAGAAAAACACGCCGGCAAGACACGCCAATGAATATATTGTATTGTGAATGATTTTTTTCATAAACATTGTTGTTCTTAATTAAGATTTTATTCTTCTTTTCTCATTCTTCTAAAAGTACGTTTTTTAGCTATGTCATAACTCAAGCAAGCTTAGTTCTGTCCATCTGGCTGTACAAAAACGTTCTGTTGGCTTATAACAATTATTTGGCCCACCACAAGTCGGTTGCCATGTTATCAGCACCGCCGAGCATACCTACTGCAGCATTATAGTTGGCAGAGTTGTTGGTACGTTCTTCTTGTGGATATGCCAAGCGACGTGGGCCACGTTTGATATCAACCACACCGCCACTATTGTTTACTACCACTGGCATCAACTTAGGATAACCTGTACGGCGATAATCTGCCCATGCTTCAAGTCCTAAGGGGAAGTTAGCCAACCATTTTTGAGTAATGATTTTCTCCAGTTTCATGGCCTTTGCATCGCTGTCATTCCATGCTACAGTGGCTGTAGAGACATCTCCGAGATAAGAGTTCTGTCCCATTGGGTCCACATAAGGCTTGGGAGTAGAAGTGTTATCTGCAAGATAAGTGTCAACACCCGATACCGACCATTGCTCGAAAGACAAGCGAACACCTTGCTCATAGAATGATTGTGGAGTGCCACCCATATCCCATCCGAGCAATGCACCTTCTGCACGCAAGAACGCAACCTCTGCAGCATTCATCCAAAGTATCTTATCGTTGGAAGCCACTTTATAGTTTGAATAAGCATGTGCAGTTGCTCCGTCGGGAATGGCGATACCGCTACGCAAGCCATGGAATCCGTTTTCAACTGTAGGGGTAGCAAAAGTTGATGGGCTAAACATAGCCTCTCTACGGGGATCTTTATAGCTGTTCATATACGCAATGATATCAGCACCTACGCGAGAGTCGCCGCCATTATACTCGTACATTACCACATTGAAGGGGTTTTTGCCGGAAACGGCCATCCATGCGTTATCTGCATTGGCAGTCATCACACCCACTTCGTGCTTCACAGCCTCTTCTGCCATTTTCTGACCTTTGGCTGCATCGACCTTTGAAATACGCAAAGCCAAACGCAACTTGAGTGAGTTGGCAAACTTAATCCAATTTTCCACCTTACCGGCATACACCTTGTCGGCATTGGGACTGAAGTCGGCTGTGCGGTTTTTGGTCAAAACGTCAACAGCATCTGTGAGCTGTTTAAACATCAGGCTATACACTTCTTCTTGTGTATCGTATGCAGCGGTGATTTCACCATTCTGTCCTACCTTTGAATAAGGTATTGGTCCGTAGGTGTCGGTTACGCGATGGATACCTGCCACCTTCACGATATCCGCTACGGCACGAGGCACTTCGTTTTCTGTTACCTTATACAGTTCGTTGGTA
>JALEWR010000174.1 GCA_022783515.1 Prevotella sp. | reverse complement strand
AATTTCTCATCGGTGAGCAACAAGTCGTTCACATGGTCGGGACAGAGCACCAGGCGTCTGCTCTCTGCCGGCACTTTCAATTTGTCCATAGCTTTCTTCATCGCCACGAGGTCTTCCTTTGTCAAACGCAGGCGCCCTGTTTCTGCCTCACGTTCTCCCGTTGTGATTAGCACGGGTGTTTTGGCGGTGTTCTTCGTGGCACAAAGGGAATGGGCAGCCTTGGTGAATTTACCGTCATTGATTGAGTTGGAATGGCTCTCTTTCACCCTTGCCATCTTATCATAAGATGTGGCATAAAGTTCATCATCGGTGATGGGGGTCACTTTAGTTTGGAACTTATCGAGCTTGATGGCGATATCCTTATCATCCAATGCCTGTAAAGGGATAGGGTAAGTAGTATTATTAATCAAAACATCGGGGTCTACTCCCACCTCTACCAAGTGAATGACATCATTGTCTACAATCGTACTATTGTCTGGAATGCCGTCCAGCCAAGTTCCATCCAAACCACCACGAAGGCTCTTAACCATTTCGCCCGTCCACACTTCTTTTAACACGCCCACACGCAATGCTCCTTGGGGAGCAAGGGTGGTTAAACACGCTGCCAGCACATTCGCACTCAAAGCACCTGTAAGGGCTGAAACGCCCAACAAGGGTGCAACAAGGCAGCCAACAAGGCAGTTAAACAACACTGCCGATAAAATCATCATTGCTTTTTTCATTTAAACTAACTTTAAAACTAATTAATTACGATTCTTCTCCTTTAGGTATGGGTTGAAGGGCTACTCCTCCAACGCCATTCCATACTCGGCCTCATACAATCGGCGGTATTCCTCGGGCTGATTCTCTTTCAACTCCAACCACTTATCACCGGGCACATCACTAAGTTTGGTGTATGTGTTTGTGATGGGCTGCGTTCCACCGGATGTTCCTCCCTGATGTCCCAATACCTGGCTCAGTCGCACATGGGGCGACATGGAGGCAAACGTTGTCTCCAAGGCTTCCACACCAATTTTCTTGCCCAGTTCCACAAAGTGATTGCGTTTGTCCTCACCAATTCGCTTTTCGGCAATGGCTTTGCCTACCGCTGTTTCAATCTGCGATGCCAACAATGTTTCATTCTCTTTGCGGAGCTTCTCGTTCTCCTGTTGAGCTTCTGCCATGAGGTTAATCTTGGCATTTACTTCTTCTTCCGTTGCCGTCGCCGGCAGGCCCAGTTGCAGGGCTAAGGTTTTTAATTCCATTTCTTTTTTGTTTATAACATTATTAATTATGAGGGGCAAGTCACATTCTCCGTCTTGGCCCAATTTTACTTCCTTCCCGTCTTTGCCCCACAACACGATGGCGTCATCGTTGGCTCCGATGTCCACCAGCGACACTTCCGTGAGCTTGCTCTTGGTCACCGTTGGGCGTGTCTGCTCTTGTACAAGGTGTTCTTTTGCTTCGCTCATCTCCAAAATTACCAAACCGGCACTCACCATGCGCAGCGAGCCAAATTCAAACTGCTTCTTACACTGCCGGCTCAGCTCTGTGGCTTCGTCAAAGAGCAACTCGCCCGTGATCTCACCATTTTCGCTCTTGATGTCCTTGACATAGCCAATCACCTCACCGCGCCGGTGCATGTGCAACAGCACGGGGTTCTTTTCAAATTGCTTGATGTCAACTCCTTCGGTGAGGACACGGAAGCCATAGCTGTTCAACCTATCATTTGTTATGCGTACTCTTTTCATTCTTTTTAGTCTTATAATTTGGTTGCAATATTATGGCTTAATTCTCTAATAAACAAATAGTTATGCAGTTACTTCGGTATATACCGAAAGGTATTCTTACTTATTTCAAGGTCTCAAAAAAAACACCCACTTTTGCATAAACATTTACTCATTATTTATACGATATGATAAAGAAAGACATAGAAAAGAAAAAATCACTCGCTCGGGTGTTATACCTCTCTGGAATGGAACAGACGGAGATAGCCGAGAAAGTCGGCATTTCACGAGTTACCGTCTCCAAATGGTGTGTGGCAGACGGCTGGAAGGAGGCACGGGCAGCTAAGCAAATTACCCGACCTGAATTGGTCAACAAGCTCCTGCTCACAATAGACACGCTCATCACGCAGGTCAACTCCTCCGATGATCCGGCACTCATCGCAGGGCTTGGAGACAAACTGGCCAAATTGTCATCCGTCATAGAAAAGCTCGACAAAAAAGCGAATGTGGTGGATGCCATCGAGGTGTTTATGGCATTCTCCAAGTGGCTTGAATATCGTTCACAAACGGACCCCGAGCTTACACCCGAGCTCATCAAGGCCATCAACAAGTATCAGGACAAGTATATCGTGGAAACAATGGGGGCTAGCCTCAAATAGTTTATGAAAGTAGACATTAAACAACATTACCTCCAGTGGCAGGAGCATTGTAAAAGGGTGCAGTCCTTAACAGATCTTTCCGAGCTTGTACACGAAACAGCCGTGGGCAGGGAAAAACGCATTCGGCGACTTCTTAACGATTACCCTGCCTTCTGCGAATATTATTTCCCGCACTTTCTCAAGCTGAGGGATAAGACAACGGGGGAGGTCATCCGTACAGTTCACAATGCGCCTTTCCACAACGCGGCAGCCTTAAAGGTGCGTAATACGCCTAACCTAAAGGCGGTGTTCAAGTGGCCGCGTGGGCATGCCAAGTCCACACACTTCGACATCTTCATCCCGCTGTGGCTCATGTTCCAGCCCAAACGACTCATCAACGTTATGGTCGTGGTGGGAAAGAGCGAGGATAGTGCCAGGGGACTTCTCTCCGATGTGCAGGCAGAGTTGGAGTTTAACCAGCGACTTATTGCAGATTTTGGAGAGCAGAAAAATCTCGGTTCTTGGGAGGAGGGGCAGTTCGTCTCACAATCGGGCGTAGCTTTCTTTGCAAGAGGTAGGGGGCAGTCGCCACGCGGTCTGCGCTACAAAGAGGCACGACCGGACTATATCGTCATCGACGACCTCGACGACGACGAACTATGTCGCAACGAACGGCGTGTACGCGAACTGACCGACTGGGTCAAGGAAGCACTCTTTGGGGCGCTCGATGTGGGGCGTGGCCGTTTCATCATGGTTGGAAATCTCATATCCAAAACGTCTGTCCTTGCCAACATCGCCGCCACCAAGGGGGTGCATGTCTCAGAGATTAAGGCGATCGATAAGGAGGGAGAACCGGTATGGAAAGAAAAATGGACAAAGCAGGAGGCAGAGGCGGCACGCGAATTCATGGGCTACCGCTCATGGGAGAAGGAAATGATGCACAACCCCATCAAGGAGGGGACGATCTTCAAACACCAGTGGATTAAGTTCAAAAAGGTGTTGCCACTGCATAAATATGACATGATCGTATGCTACACCGACCCCTCTTTCAAGTCCACCACAGCCAACGACTACAAGGCGTCCCGAATGTGGGGCAAAATCGGTTCTGAATACCACCTCCTGCGGTCCTATGTACGACAGGACACCGTGGGTGGCATGGTACGATGGCTCTACGATTTATATGAGAGCCTTCCCGAGAATGTCTCGGTGCTGTTCTTCATGGAGGCGAATTTCCTGCAAGACACCATTCTCGATGAGTTTACCGAGGAGGGCAATCGTCGGGGCTACCAATTGCCCATCACGGGCGACACACGCAAGAAACCCGACAAACTGCAACGTATCGAGGCTATCAGCCCGTTGTGGGAGCGTGGATTTGTCTTCTACAACGAAGCTCTGCGAAATGACCCCGATATGCAGGTGGGCATCGACCAGACGCTCTCGCTCGAAAGGGGAAGCCGCACACACGATGATGCACCAGATGCCGATGAGGGGGCTATCTACAAGATGCAACGCTATACGCGTCAACAAAATTTTCAACCCCGCTTCTCGGGGCGTCCCAAACCCAAAAACGGGTGGTAAATCACTTACTGCACCTCCCACCGATAAAAAAGAAATATGAATATGAAAAAAATCATCCAAAGACTTCTATTTGCCTATCGCTACAAAAAGGCTGTCAGACAAGCTGACGAATTCAAAAAGAACACCGGGCTTAAACACATGGTCATCGTCCTCAATGGCTCACCCAAGGTGGCGGCCAAGAAAGATTTGTGCCACCTCATACGGACACGTAAGTTCCGCAAGGGTACACGCATCCGGGACATTGAGAGAAAGGCATTATATACGACTCTTTAAATCACACAAATATGTTTTTACAAGAAGAAGACTATCGAGTTGTCATCGGCGAGCAGGCCTTGAAGGTCATTTCACAAGTCAGTGCAGAAACGTGCAGCAATGCCGAACAGCATGCCATGGAGGAGATTGCGAGTTATCTTCGTCCCAAATATGATGCCGGGGCTATTTTCAATGCCGTGGGCCAATGCCGCAATTCGCTCATCGTCATGTATGCCTGCGACATGGCACTATACCACATGGCGGCATCGCTTCCACAGAAGATGGGGATGGAAATTAGAAAAGAGCGTTATGAGCGTGCCGTCAAGTGGCTTGAGAGTGTACAAGCCGGAAAGGTCATTCCTGACTTGCCAACAGCAAACACCGGAGAGAATGGGGAGGAAATAGGGCAGACCATCGTGTACCATTCGCAACAGCAACTTAAACACAATTGGTAGGTCATATACACAACTATTGCTGTCCGGTAAAACTTTTATTAATATCAACAATTAGGGCCGACACTTCTCGCGAGGTATC
>JALEWR010000187.1 GCA_022783515.1 Prevotella sp. | reverse complement strand
TTTTTAAAACATAATAATAATAACCATAGAAATTAACATTTGAAGCTAAAAAAAGAGAGTTTTCGCCTCCTCACTCCCGCCATTTATATACCTTTGTAGTGTTTTTCGAGATAGGAAGTAAAGGCTAAGGTAAAACAACTGGGATGACGATACTCTTTTTCATTCTATCCTAAGCTCTTTTCTTATTCGGTTATATTATCAGCAATTACGCATGTAATTATGGCACGACAGTTTTTTATTATTTTTGGTTGCTTGGCTTTAGGCGAGTTAATTGTATGGGCAACAGGCATTAAGTTACCTTCGAGTATTATCGGGATGCTGCTTTTAGCATTATTTCTGAAAGTGGGTGTGGTGAAATTAGGATGGGTTGACAAACTTTCCGAATTTCTTTTGGCCAACCTTGGATTCTTTTTTGTTCCTCCGGGTGTGGCTCTTATGCTCTATTTGGATGTTATCCAGCAGGAATTATTGCCCATTGCCATGGCAACAGTCATTAGTACAATACTCGTTTTAATTGTTACGGGGCATAGCCATCAGTTCATTATCAAGCTCGAACGCAAGCTTATCAATGAACGTATGAAACGCAGACATATGCACAACCATCATCATCAGGAAACTAAAAAAGAAGAATAATGGATATTTTTGCCAATCAGTATATTATTCTGGCACTTACCTTTGCCGTATTTTATTATGTTAGACGCATCCAACTGCAAAAACATTGGGTGCTACTCAACCCCATTCTCATTGCTATTATTGTACTCATTAGTTATCTGAAACTCACGGGAGTATCTTTTGAAGAATTTCAGGCAGGTGGCAAACTCATCGAGTTTTGGCTCAAACCTGCCGTTGTGGCTTTGGGAGTTCCTCTCTATTTGCAGTTAGAAGCCATCAAAAAACTGTGGTTGCCCATTGTCCTTTCTCAACTGGTGGGTTGCCTGGTAGGCATCGTAAGTGTGGTTCTCATTGCCCAATGGTTTGGTGCCTCTCAGGTGGTTATTATTTCTATGGCCAGCAAATCGGTAACAACTCCCATCGCTATGGAGGTTACTCAGGCAGTGGGAGGTATTCCCTCGCTCACTGCTGCCGTGGTGGTGATTACCGGAATACTGGGTGCTATCATGGGATTTAAGACGCTTACGGTGGGACATATTTATAGTCCGATAGCACAGGGATTATCTATGGGAACAGCCTCGCATGCTGTGGGGGCATCTACAGCCATGGGCGTGAGTAGCAAGTATGGGGCTTTTGCCAGCTTGGGCATTACGCTCAACGGCATCCTCACTGCTCTTCTCACGCCCACGGTGTTGAGATTTATGGGGATAATATAGCATCTCTTGATTAAGTTGACGAGTTGAGAAGTTTATAGGTTGACGAGTAGATGACACTTATTTGCTTTTTTACTCGTTAGCTCATCAACTTGTTGCCCCAAATTCTTTTATCAATATCTTCCCATTCGTGGTCTGTTACCACCCATTGGGAGGGGCATACCACCGCGATTGCTTCCACTATTATAGCCGCGGTTATTTCTGCGTTTTTCCATTTCTTCACGAGCTTGCTTACCACCAAACATATTAAAGCGATAGATGGCATGTACCATCACATAGCTATTGATGCTATTGTATTCGGTGTCGGTACGTTGCAGTGCATTAATTGTTCTGCTGAAATTGCTTTGTTGTCCCAAAATGTCGTAAAACTGCACGCTGAGTGTCAACGGTTTGCCTTTCAATAGTCCTTGTGAGAGCTGTGCATTCCAAATCAACTCGTTGGTATTCATCGAGTTGTCGCTAAAGCCACGACGGCTGTTTTGGTGCAAGTCGCTCGACAGACTCATACCCCAAGGCATGTTGATATTAATCGTACCGCCATAGGCAAACTGCCAAGTGTTGAGGTTGCTCTGGCTTTGCAGCTTGTTGCGTGAATTAACATAGGTGAAACTTCCATCCACTTCGGCCTCCAACCAGTTGTTGCGGTAGCCCAAACCCAAGCGTTCGCCCAAGGTCAGAGAGCGTGTTATATTCTTTTGAGAGTTTGCCATGCTATTCAAACTCACATATCCCACATAATGGTTATAAGCAACATTGGTGAAGGTGTTAACGGTCCAGCGTCCCACCGAGTCGATGGCTGTGTTAAACATCAAGCCTCCGTCCATATTCCAATTGCCATTGATGTTCTCTGGGCGTGTGGTTCTACCGCCGGTTTCTTCATCATAGGTTACCATACTACTTACACTATTACGAGTGGTACTATAATTAAGAAACGACATAATGGCACGTTGATGATTAGGAATGTAGGTATTGAAATTCAATCGCAGACTGTTTGTAAATGATGGTTTCAAACCGGGGTTACCCTTAGTGATATTCAGCGGATCGCTGTCGTCGGTTATATCCAAGAGGTCGGTCATACTGGGTTGACCTGTAGATGCCTGATAATTAACATTCAACTCACTCACATCGCTGAATCTATAACGAAAATCGAGTGTGGGAGTGAAGTTCATGACGGTACGACTGGTATCTGTATGCAAGCCTTGATAGGTTTGAACAAAGTTGGAAGTTTGTGGCTGTACCATCATTCCTAAGTTCAAAGTGTACTTCTTTCTAATCATTCTCATCATCAGTTCCACCTCGTGTGTGTGGTTACGATATTCCGAAAAGCGACTCAATTTGTCGTCCAAATAGCTTTCGTAGGGTTGAGCCAGACGCGAGAGATAATTGTTCCAACCGCGATAGATGGGCGAAAGACCTGCAAAAAAGCTATCTCCCAAGTTGCTAAAATCGTATGTAGCACGCTCGCTTTTGCTGTAGCTATAGTTGTATTTATAGCTCAGTTGCAAGAAAACCGAACGCCAGAGCGGTTCGCTATAAGTGGCTTGCAAGGTGTAATTGGTATTCTTGGTGGGAGTAACATTATAGCGACTGGTTTGATAAGTAGAATCCTGCCCCAAAGCATTCTGTATCAAGTAGAGATGCACATTGCTGGTAGTAAACGATTGGCTGTTGCCTGTGCTGTAGTTACCTTCTGCTCGTAAGGTTACGTTACGTCCCTTGTTGTTAAGCTTTCGGTTCACTTGTAACATACCGCCCACTTGCTTGCTATCACTATAACCAATAGAAGAATTTTGACGAGAGTTGACCATTAGACTATCGGTGGCAAGGCGTGCGAATGAACTCTCTGCCAGAGGGTCAGTAACAAAGAGGTAAGGGTCTGACTTATACGAAGCTGAAACGCCGTAAGAGCGATTGTCGTTCTTTGAGAAACGCATCGTGGGGCGAAACATAATATTGGTCATAGTGTCGGGTGTCCACTCCAAACGTCCCCGCACATTCCACTGGTCGGCACGAGTAAAACGGCTATCTATGCTATTGGTGAATGATCCCACGCTACTAACAAAATTTTCTGATGAGGTTTTACTCATCATATCGCCATCAGAGTGGTTCCATCTCACACTGAAGTCGGCAGCCAACTTATTTTTCTTTTCATAGTTAAAGTTGGCACCCAACATTTTGTTGGCATTTAAGCCATTGCGGTTTCCGCCAAAGCGTCCTCTACCGCCACCACCGGGAAAACCCATGTCATTGGTGTTGTTGGCATTTGCAAAAAGCATGGTACGATAGCTGTCGTCGAAATAAGCACCCATGCCGCGTGTGGCATAGCGTTTCTCTGTTCCATAGGCCAAGTCGAGATTGCTAAACAACCCCTTGTTCATACCCGGCTTAATACCAAAGTCGAGTACTGTTTGTTCTGCGCCATCGTCAATACCGGTAACCTTTGCCAAGTCGCTTTTTTGTCTATACGACTTCACCTTATCTACAATAGAAGTAGGCAAATTCTTTAAGGCGGTCTTTGTATCGCCGGTCATAAATTCCTTGCCATCTATCAAAATCTTGCTTACCTCCTTGCCGTTGATAGTAATTTTTCCTTCATCATCCACCTCAGCACCCGGCAATCGCTTCACCAATTCTTCTATGGTAGAGCCTTCGGGGGTGCGAAAGGCTGCAGCATTATATACAAAGGTGTCTTTTTTGAGCGTTACTTTCACCGCCTGCCCTGTAATGGTAGTACCCTTGAGCATCACGGCATCGGTATTCATCGTTAATGTTCCTAAGTCTATATTCTTGTCGTCGTCGGTCTGTATCTTTTTATAAATAGTTTCATATCCCACGCTTGACAGTCGCATGAGATACTTACCGGTTTTAGGAACAACCAACTGAAATTTACCATTAACATCCGATACAGTTCCTACAACAAATGTACTATCGGTTTTGAGTAGTTGTATAGTGGCTTGCATCACAGGTTCTTTACTTTCTCCATCCAACAGCACACCAGCTAGTTTACGTTCCTGTGCCATGCCCATTGCTGTACAAAGCGACAGCAACATCAACAAAACAAAATTCTTCATTCTTATCTAATCTTTTCTTATTTCCGCTAAACAAATTTTCCATCCGCCTCTTTCTCGGTTGGGCTGAATGGCATTCTTTTCAAACAAAAAGAGGGACATCTCTTGCCCTCTCTTATATCCTAATTCTGTTAGTTAGACGCACAGAAAAAGAAAAGGTTTAAAGGTGGACGATATTTTTCTGCTTTTCTGTTGAGGAGTTAATGGGAATGATTGGGAGTTAACCCACTTTGTAAGTGAAGCTTTCAGACGTATGCTTTACTTTTGCAGGCTCTCCGACAATAAAACTCTTGTCTGTCCTCTTCCTTTCTACTCCTGCTAACTCCCATTAATTCATTATATTGCTCATAAAAAAGTGCAATTAAGCAACAATCCTTCAGCCTTTTGTCTGCATCGATGAGCCAAGAATGCTATTTTTTAAGTGGTGCTTCCATCTCTTCTTCCTTTTTATACACCTCAAAAAAAGGTAGGAGAGGGGTCATGAAGGGGGTGAGCTGGTTATGGGTAACTTCACCACGATAGTTGATGCGTCCTAAGCATTGCGAAACGAAGAGACGTTTTTTGGCACGCGTCATCGCAACATAGAATTTGCGAGCGTCTTCGTTATAGAGTCGCTCAATTCTGTTGTTGTAGAAATTGGGGATGCGTCCGTCAATGGCATCGAAGATAATGACATTATCAAACTCCAGTCCTTTGGCTTTGTGGATGGTGGTGAGATAGATGCGTTCGTTGATGACCGAGCTGCCGCATAGGTCGGCTTCTTTAAGGGTGTTGATGCTGAGAATGTGTCTGTTGAGTTGTTCGTAGAGTGATGGTGCGGGCATTTTCTCCAATAGTTCAGCCTCGATGTACCGACAAATATATTCCACTCCCTTCATATCTTCAGCCCATCGCTCGTCTTTAGCTATGCTGTAAAAACGCTGTATCTCTTGAGTGAGCAAGTGGGGGTGAGCATCTGGCGACACCAAGTGGAGCGAAGCCTTGGCTTGGTTGTAATGTTCCATATAGCGATGCCGGAAAAGTCGGATGCATTCTTGCACGCGTGGACGTGCCATCAGTTGCTGTTGTGCCTGCAAAATCTGCTCTGTATGTTGGTAGCAATAGTTGATAAGTCCCACGGTGGCATGCACATCTTCGTCGGCCAAGTGCGAGTTTTTTCCTTCTAAATGCAACGTTTCAATGAGTGAAGCCAACTTATATTGCTTCAGATGAGGATGAATGAGGCGGATAAGTTGGAGCGTATCTATATAGAACGGATGCAAATGCGACAATGAATGTTGCGGACAATGGCGGCGAAGTTGCTGGTCGAGGATGCGATAATCGTATAGAGCATTATGCCCGATGAGTATGCTGTCGCCCACATATTCCATGAATTGGTTCAACGCCTCTTGCGGTTGAAGCAACGTTTGTTGACCGATGATGTCGAAAACCGGATTTCTTAAGTCGCCCAAATATTCGGGAACAGCTTTGTTGGTGGCGATGAAGATGTTGAGATGAGAGCCTTCCACAATCTTGCCTTGTCTTATCTTTACGGCCGCAATCTGCACAATCTCGTCTTCAAAGACGTCTAAACCTGTGGTTTCTGTGTCGAAAACCACCATTTCTTTATCGTCGTATATTGTCTTGAATCGGGCAATATAGCTGGTGGAGTGGGGCGATAGCAAGTCGCTTGGACGCAGAGCGTTGCGGAAGAGCGTTTGTACAAAGTTGCGTGCAGCCACATTCGATTGAAACACACCTATGCCTTTGAGCAGTCTGGCCCATGCAATGAAATTGTTGTCGTTGGCCAAGACGTTGAGATGAGCTAAGAGCAGTTTTATCGTAGGAGATGCAAAGAGGTCTTGTCCCGACACCTTAAAATGTTGCAAACCCATGTTTAGAAGAGTCGTACTCATATCGTCGGCGTCGTGATTGGCATTGACTATGATGGCTGTTGTTTCTTTCGGGTTGTGGTGAAGCAGTGTGCCGGCTAGTCGAGCCACGTCCATGTATTCGGTTTCGAGGAAGTCGCTGTTCACTATTTTCAACTCATCGCCCATCCCCATGTCATCGTTTCCTGCTTGTGGCAATAGCTTGGCATCTATTTTTAGCACCTTTTCTGCATATTCGTTGAATACCTGCAAGAGATATTTGGGAGAGCGGTGGTTGGTGGAAAGGTGGTGGACATTGTCTCCACAACGCTCTTTGAGCCATGCCAAGGTGGAGAGTTTGGCACCCATAAACGAGAAGATGGCTTGCTGTTCGTCGCCCAGATACATCACTGCGGTATCTGTTGGAGCGGTAATCGCATCGATAATGGCGAGCTGCATGGGGTTGAGGTCCTGCACCTCGTCCACCTGTATCCATGAATAATGCTTGTAAGTAGACTCGCTCGGGACTGTTGTGAGCGTGTCGTAGGTCATGATTAAGAGGTCTTCAAAGTCGATGAGGTTGTTGGTTTGCTTGTATTTCTCGTAGTGATTTGCCAACTGCATCTTTTTCAGGGTGGCGAGAAGAAGACATTGAGTGGCATAGTCCACAGCCGAGTCCTTCACCCAATCTTCGTAGGAGTCGGCTTTTTGATAAATTTCTTCTAAGGCTTGAGGAGTGAATCCGATGCCTTTCAGTTGACAAATCTTGGTGAGAGCCGTTATGTCTTCATTGTGCAGACATTCAGGATGCAGGCGTAAATCTTTGGGATGTTGGTGAGCTATCT
>JALEWR010000144.1 GCA_022783515.1 Prevotella sp. | reverse complement strand
GCTATGAATATTAGATGTAAAAGGTAAATGGAGAAACGGAGTTGTCTCCAAAGAATGACAATATGTACTGCGATGTTTCTGTACATGTTGACCTTTTTTAGGTGGATGCAAAATGTAACAATAAGGTGAAAAATATTTATGAAAGGTTGTTATTTGTTGGCTTTGCTTTTATCCTTTCAATAAAATGTTACCTTTGCAGTAATTAACATAAAGTTTTAAGTAAGATGATTAGTAAGATGAGAGTTTTGTTAGGGTTTCTCCTGATATTGATAACCCATGTGATGGCGTATGCCAATACGCTCAATGCAAGTAAAGCCATTGCCATTACACAGGTCTATGGTGATGGCGTTAGAATGGTGGCAGTGGCTTTGGAATATGCAGAACCTGTATTGGGGAGTGATTTCTCTGCTTCCGATTTTCAGATAGATGGCCGTACCGTTACCGCAGTGTTTGCAAGTAATTCGGTTGGCTTAACCGATAAAACGGATAAAGGTAAGTATCTCATTGTTCAGCTCTCGCCCGATGACGAAGGTGTTTCATTGGCTTACAAAATGAAGATGAACAATGCCACTACGAGCACTACTCCCAAACGAGGAGGAAAGAAATGGGTGGCAGGAGACAAACTGGCAGATAACTTGGCGTATACGGATGCCCAAGCAACAGTGGTTCAAAAAGATGGAAAGACGATAAAGACAACCGCAGTAAAGAATCTGGTTGTAGATGATTTTCAACAATTGACCTTTAAGGATGTACAAACAGGCAAAACACTGAAGTATAATCTCTTCATACCTAAGAATCCAGGCAGCGAACCTTTGCCTTTAGTGTTGTTTATGCACGATGCAGGAGTGACGAGCGAGTATCATCGTGCGACACTTTTCCAAGGTTTGGGGGCTGTGGTGTGGGCAAGCCCGGAGGAGCAAGCCAAACGTCCTTGCATCGTATTGGCACCACAGTATGATGAGATTATCGTTGATGACAATGCCCAGACCTCTCCAATGATGGAAACAACGATCCATTTGATTGAGAATCTGTTGAAACAATACAAGATAGATGCCAACCGTATTTATACGACAGGACAGTCGGGCGGTTGCATGATGTCTATTGCCATGAACATTAAGTATCCCAATTTCTTTGCCGCTGCCTATCTTGTTGCAGGGCAATGGGACCCGAACTTGGTTGCTCCGCTTGCCAAGAAGAAATTGTGGATTATGACTTCAGCTGACGATTTGGGAGCTTTCCCCGGCGAGAATGCCATAACAAAACGCTTGGAGGCAGAAGGAGCGAAGGTAAGTCGGGCATGGTGGGATGCTACATGGAATGCCAATCAATATCGTTTTGCCTACGATAAGATTGTTTCAGAGGGTAATCCGATCAAGTACACCGTTTTTGAAAAGGGAACAGTGTTCTTGCCTGGTGCGGAGACAGCCGGAGCAAGCGGACACCGCAACACGTGGCGTGTGGCATACAGCATCGAACCTATTAGGGAGTGGCTTTTTGAGCAAAGCAAATAACCCTGCTTTGTATCCCTAAACATGAATGTTCATGATATGAGGGAAATGAGATAAAATTATTTAAGGCAATAATTGCAAATGAATTTAGACGAAATCATCGAGCGTTCCAAAAGATTACGTGAACGCTATCACGAATTGGAGTTGGAACATCACGGCAGCCATTGGACGGTGGAAGAAGACGCTTTGGCATATCTTACCGATGCGGGTTTGGTGGGTCGGAACATTATGACCGAGCAAAACCGTTGGGGAAAAGCCAATACGGAATCTCGCAGCGTTCTCAAACACAAGTTGGGAGAAAACATTTGGTGGCTTATCGTCTTGGCGGAAAGGAGCGGTATTGATGTCAAACAAGCAGTGGAAGATTTTTTGAGTAAAACGGAAAAACTCTTGGATGTCTAAGTCTTCAACCTTACCGCCTTGTAAAGGCACTTCATTGAGATGAGTTATACCGGTTTTGGGGAGCTTCTTGGCATCAGCTGCTTGGAAGCCTCTATTTTGTCATTGGGATATAAGAAAAGTAGGTCGTGGCACCAACCCAGAAAGTGATGAGTAAGTTGTTGGTTAATACATAATGGATATATGTCAATTTATTTGGACTGCAATATTGGCCGGATATTTCATTGCACTTTA
>JALEWR010000143.1 GCA_022783515.1 Prevotella sp. | reverse complement strand
AAATATGTCGAGTTTCTTAATCCTAAACATTCCTTCGTTTGCAATAGCGTGAAGCTATGTTGATACTGACCTTTTTTGTGCCTCAAAAGTGCGTTTTATTCGCTAGCGCATCAGCTCGTTAAACCATGGCATAACTCAAGCAAGCTTGGTTCTGCTCATCTGGCTGTTCAAAAACGTTCTTTTTTGTGTCTCAAAAGTGCGTTTTTGAGCCATGGCATAACTCAAGCAAGCTTGGTTCTGCTCTTCTGGCTGTTCAAAAACGTTCTTTTTTGTGACTCAAAAGTGCGTTTTTGAGCCATGGCATAACTCAAGCAAGCTTGGTTCTGCTCATCTGGCTGTTCAAAAACGTTGCAAAAATACGATATTTTTAGCAGAAATTCGACTTAATCGCTATACAATATAGTGAAAATAGTGATAAGACAAGGTAACAACACCTTCAAAAAAAATCAACAGATAGAGTTCTCGCCCCATCTCTATGCCTTACACTCCACTCGTTTGTCGCAACCGAGTAAAATTCTCTTGCCATATAGCCCGAAGACTTTCCACCTCATCAGGATAGGCAAAATCGGTGATGGTCAACACATAATCGTTGGTGATTGTACTTCGTTCCATCTGTATCTCCACATACGCTTCGTCGTCGTCTTCATCCTCCCACACCAAGCGAATATGCTTTTGGCAAGACTTAGAAACAATAGTGGCTTTGCGTATTTCATGATGCCGCCACACTTCTCCCCAAAGAAAAGTAATGGTCTCCCCATCTTGCGTCACGGCGTCGGCAAGCCATCGAGACATACCCACGTCGGTACTGATTAAATTCCATATAATAGCGGCAGAACTGGAATTAAGTTCTCGGTTAATGATTATTTTCTCTTTCATTCGTCAAATTTGGCGATTATTGATGGATTGTCATTTCACTCTCTACGCACAAAAATACAAAAAACGAGCGAAACATTAAATAATTTTTCCCAGAAATTTTGCAGATAAAACAAAAAGTATTACCTTTGCACCCGCAAATCAGTTATTGATGGCGGGATAGCTCAGCTGGTTAGAGCGCATGATTCATAATCATGAGGTCCCCGGTTCAATCCCGGGTCCCGCTACAAAGGCAATCAAGAAAACTCTTGATTGCCTTTTTTCTTTCTCCACAGACCTTCTCTAACATCGCCAAACATCTTCTTTCCCACAGCCAAAGACTTTCATTCACACACCAATTCAGGCCATTTTGCGACATAAGGCAGACTATTCTGCATCTCGTTTCAGTCTGTTTTGCACGGCTATTCAGCCTAAAAACTCGCTAAAACAGCCACTCTTTCGATATATTTTTTGTAATTTTGCGAGATAATAAAGTAATAACAACAGATGAATAGAATACAAATTAAGGATAAGAACTTTGAGATTTCGATTCCTGAAGCAAAGATTTTAGAGCGTATCAAGGTGGTGGCAGACAAGCTGAATGCTGACTATGCCGATAAAAACCCGCTATTCTTGGCGGTTTTGAACGGCTCTTTTGTCTTCGCCGCCGACTTGATGAGAATGATAACCATACCTTCTGAAATTTCGTTTGTGAAGTTGGCATCTTATCAAGGTACCACATCAACAGGGGTAATCAAAGAGGTGATTGGTATCAACGAAGACCTCACCGACCGCCATGTGGTTATTGTAGAAGACATTGTGGAGTCGGGTCTAACCATCAAACGCATGATCGAAACCCTCGGAACACGCAATCCTGCCTCTATAGAAATCTGTACATTACTTCTCAAACCCGAACGCCTCACCGTTCCTTTGGAGGTGAATTATGTGGCAATGGAAATTCCTAACGATTTTATCGTGGGTTATGGTTTGGATTACGACCATCAAGGACGTAACTTGAGAGATATTTATACTGTTGTTGAATAAAAACTCCCCCACCCCATTGCTTTGCTCGACGGCGAACTTTCAATTACCTCACTGCAAAAAACAGCGAGCTGTGGCATGCAGGCCCAAAGGAAGGAAGAAGCCAACAAGCCTGGATAGGTTTTATTGGATTTATAGTCTCAGTATATCCTCTCTTTGCAGTGGGTCAATAGGGGTATCCCTTCTTTTAAATACATAAACAAATGAAGAATATTGTTATTTTTGGTGCACCCGGCTCGGGCAAAGGCACACAGAGCGACAGAATGATTGCTCAATATGGTTTTGAACATATTTCTACCGGCGACGTATTGCGTCAGGAAATCAAAAATGGTACAGAACTGGGTAATACCGCCAAGCAGTTCATCGACAAGGGTCAGCTCATTCCGGACAGTTTGATGATTGACATTCTTGCCGGTGTATATGACGGTTTTGGCAAAGAGCATCAAGGTGTGATTTTCGACGGCTTTCCCCGCACCATCCCACAAGCCGAAGCATTGAAGAAAATGCTCAACGAACGTGGCCATAAGATTGCAGCCATGATCGAATTGGACGTACCCGAAGACGAACTGATGAAGCGTCTGTTGCTCCGCGGACAACAAAGCGGTCGCTCGGACGATAACGAAGAAACCATCAGAAAACGCCTGGATGTATACCACAATCAGACAGCTCCCCTCATCGAGTGGTATAAAAACGAAGGCATCCACTTCCACATTGATGGCTTGGGCGAATTGGATCGCATCACAGCCGACGTTTTTAAGGTGGTAGAGGGAGTGTAAATCAAAGCAATGGCCGGGAAGGTCTTAAATCTCAAATCATTATGAGTGGATCGAATTTTGCCGATTATGTAAAAATATACTGCCGTTCGGGCAAGGGAGGTCGTGGGTCGATGCACTTGCGACGAGTGAAATATAATCCTCACGGAGGACCTGATGGAGGCGACGGAGGAAAGGGTGGCAGCATCTATTTGCGTGCCAATCACAACTATTGGACACTCTTGCACCTTAAATACGAACGCCATATCTTTGCCGAACATGGAGGAAATGGCGGTAGAGACAAATGTCATGGCACCAATGGCAAAGATGTGTACATTGATGTGCCATGCGGTACGGTGGTATATAATGCCGAAACCGGCAAATATATATGCGACGTTACTCACGACGGACAGACGGTCCTTCTGCTGAAAGGCGGTAGAGGCGGCTTGGGAAACTTCCAATTCCGCACTTCCACCAATCAGGCTCCGCGTTATGCTCAACCGGGAGAACCCATGGAAGAGATGACTTTCATCCTCGAACTGAAGCTCTTGGCCGATGTCGGCTTGGTGGGTTTTCCCAATGCGGGTAAATCCACTCTACTCTCGGCAGTATCGAGTGCAAGACCCAAAATTGCCAACTATCCTTTTACAACCCTTGAGCCTTCATTGGGCATCGTGGCCTATCACGACCACAAATCGTTTGTCATGGCCGATATTCCCGGAATCATCGAGGGAGCAAGTGAGGGTAAAGGCTTGGGCTTACGCTTCCTCCGTCAGATCGAACGCAACTCGCTTTTGCTCTTTATGGTGCCGGGCGATACCGACGATATCAAACGAGAATACGAAGTTTTACTTATCGAGCTGAACACCTTCAACCCCGAGATGATCGACAAACACAGGGTTTTGGCCGTAACCAAGTGCGACTTGCTGGACGAAGAACTCATCGAGATGCTTCGCGAAACATTGCCTACCGACCTGCCCGTGGTGTTTATCTCTGCCGTAACGGGACAAGGCATCAACGAACTGAAAGACGTGTTGTGGCGTGAACTCGACAGCGAAAGCAACAAGTTGAAGACCATCATCGCCGACGACCGATTGGTGCATCGCGATAAAGACATGGAACGCTTCCAAAGAGAGTTGGCGGCTGAGGGAGAAGACTTTGATGTGGAATATATCGAAGACGACGAGCTGGAAGACTGGGAAGAAGTGGAAGACTTGGACGATTTTGAATACGAAGACGACGAAAACACCGATGAACAATAACGAGTGTTTGTCTTTTCATCCGTTGTCAAACAGAGTGCTGGCATTCAGTAGCACTCGTCATGGCGGATATGGCAAGGGAGCCTATGGATCTTTCAATGTCAATCCCTATGTGGGAGATGAAGAAGAAGCCGTACAACAAAACATCCGGCTGCTATGCCGGCACATTGCCATAGAACCCTCGCATCTCATCTTTCCCCACCAAACACACGAAACAGAAATCAGAGTCATCGGTAAAGAGTTTTTATCGTTGCCACCTGCCACTCGTGCTATGATTCTTGAGGGTGTGGACGGCTTGGTAACCAACATACCCAATAGCTGCATCGGCGTGTCTACAGCCGACTGCATACCCATTCTTCTCTACGACGAAGCACAACACATCGGTGCCGCCGTACATGCGGGATGGCGTGGCACGGTGAAGCGTATTGCCGAAAAGGCGGTGCAGGTGATGCAAACAGTCTATCACACTCGCCCTTGCGACATCAAGGCTTATATAGGCCCGGGCATCTCGGTCGACAACTTTGAAGTGGGCAACGAGGTATATGACCAATTTGTAGCCGCAGGTTTCGCGATGAACGAGATTGCCCGCAGAGAAGAAAAATGGCATATCAACTTGCCCGAATGTAACCGTCTGCAACTTCAGGCTGTAGGCGTTTTGTCTGAAAACATCGCGGTATCGCCTATCTGCACATATAAAAATGTGGCAGATTATTTTTCTGCTCGCCAATTGGGAACTGCCTCGGGGCGTATCTTCACGGGCATTAAATTATTATAGGACACGGCTGTAGTCTGTCCTTTTTTCTATATATATAATAAGGTGTACTTGATGGAAATAAAGAAAAACTTGAAAGTAAGCACCCGAAACATATCGTCAGAATAAGTTTTATGAATATATTTCGTACCTTATCGGTTTTCTTTTTGAGTTGTATCTTTTGCTTATCACTCTCAGCCAATAGCACCTTCACGGCTGCCGAAACACAACAAATCAGCATTCCCACACCCGGACTCTTCGATAAGTCCAACTCTTTTATCTTGCAACTCGACCGGTTGGAGCCGGCCGACTATTCGTTTCCCTTACCTGTAGGCAAGGCCGTAGCAGCCAACAATCACGAGCTGCACATCAACACCACAGCGGGCGACGCCGTGAAAGCGATGTTTGCGGGCAAGGTGCGTATATCTCGCAACATCGGAAGCTTTGGTAATGTAGTGGTGATACGCCACAACAATGGTTTGGAAACGGTTTATTGTAAAAACGCACAAAATCTGGTGAAAGTGGGCGATGAAGTGAAAGCCGGTCAAACGATAGCCATTGTAGGCGGAGAACAAGGTAAGGTTTTCTGTCGTTTCTTTATGATGATCAACGGTTCTCGCATCAATCCATCCATCATTCTCGATATCAACAACCAACGTTTGTTCAGACAAGCCTTACTCTGCGAAAAGCGTGGACAAGGTGTAGTGGTGAATGTAAAAGAAGGCCAGGAAACGATGAACAGCTCCACCGACCCGGATTGTATAGACGAACAAGACGCAAAAGCTTGGGGAACGGTAGACAAGAAAGGAGGCAACAGGCTCGACCTCACGGCTATTCCTACAAACGAATGGGCATTTCCCCTACCCAATGGCAAGATGATTAGCGACTTTGGGGGCAAGCGGAGACATGGCGGTGTCGACCTTAAGTGGAAAGGCTTCGACAAGATTGTCGCAGCCTTTGCAGGCACTGTCACACGTTCGAGTGTCTTTAGCGGTTATGGCCTGTGCATCATCATCAAGCACGACAATGGTTTGGAAACACTGTACAGCCATCAATCGAAAAATTTGGTAAAGGTGGGACAGCGTGTAAAAGCCGGCGAACAAATTGGTATCACCGGCAGAACGGGTAGAGCCACCACCGAACACCTTCATTTTGAAGTGAGATATAAGGGCGTAAAGCTCAATCCGTCAATGCTCCTCAACTATAAGACCCGTTCCCTGCAACCACACACTTTGGTGTATAGCAATGGCAGAGTAAGGGCGGAGAAGAAGAAATAGGCTGGAGAATATTTCATATCTTCGTCGCCGCAAGAGGCGATACAAAAATGGTACAAGATTAGCTCCTTAATGAAATCTCCTCAATGCCCCTTGTATATTGGCGTATAGTTTAAAAGCTCTCTAACGCCTTGCGGATGGCATCATAACAATCAAAGGAACGGTGTTGTGAGAAGAAGTCAACGGACAAGCCCTGCAAGACCAAAGTAGCTTAACGAAAGCCCGATACCTGTATATATCAGTCCGCATACCATCACAGGAACGAGCAGCGATTTAGCTGCCGGTGATTTTCCTAATTGCCAAAACAAAAATCCTAATGCGATGGTTATTACACCGAAAATGGCAACAAGCACACCTTCAAGTATCTCACCATTAATCCAGTTTTCTGTGTGTGATGAAAGAAATGGGTTGTCATCATATCTCGTATGTTATTTTGTATAATAATATGCGAACTCGGGATAAGAATCTTAGAATAGCTCAAGCAGTCTGCTTTTCTCTACATATACCGGCAATGCTTCGGACTTGCTCTCAAAGAAGCAGCATGCCGCTAAAGCCGAACATATGTTCATGAAAAAATTATGTATACGCCAGTTCGGCATTAACATAAATCACCATTATTTTTATTTCTGACACCTTACTGTTTTGTTAAAACAACAAAATAAGACTACATGTTACGTTAATATTTACTGTAGATTTGTTTTTTATGCGTAATCTTTGTCTATTTTTCTTTTTTTTTACTAAATTCGGAACACTACTAAGGCTCTATTGCGAACGCTGATCGTACCCAACCAGGCAGTGGCCACCTACGTTACGCAGTGGAAGTACGACAGCCACAAC
>JALEWR010000142.1 GCA_022783515.1 Prevotella sp. | reverse complement strand
ATCGCCACTTCTACATACTGCCCAAAGAAATGTTGGCACAACTCTTCGGTTGCCTTATAAAACTTGTTGCTAACCACGGCAATACGTTTGTTGTTGCGACGTAACATTTCTAACATCTCTATAACACCAGCGTATGGTTGGGTATGCTCTAATCCATGCACCAAATAATGAGCTTTAAACTCAGCCAAAATCTGCTCGAAAAGTGGATGCGATTCACCTCCTGGAACAGCTCGTTCAATGAGTTTTTTTACTCCATTTCCCACAAACATACGCACTTCTTCAAGACTTCTTTCAGGCAAATTGTATGTTTTTAAAGCATGATTAGTACTCAAATACAAATCTTCTAACGTATCTAAGAGCGTTCCGTCGAGGTCGAATATATATGTATTGTATTCTTTCATATCCTGTTATTATAACATCATAAAACTTGAGAATGCCTATTCAGAGGGACTAGTATCCTAAATAATTTCAAAAAAGTGAAGGAAGTAGTTTTCACTAAGGCAAAAAGTCTTACCTTAGTGTTTACCCCAAACCAAACCTTCCTTCATGACAAAGATAACACTTTTTGCTCAAGTAATTCAACAATTACCGAAAGAATTAATCAAATGATTGGATGCTAATTGGCATGAGGTTGCACAAAATTATTTAGGACACTATTGGTTGCGACCGGAAAAACGTCGCTTACATCTTCTTTTTCAATTCTTTCACCCAAACGTCATAACCCTCTTGGGAGAGATGTAGACCGTCGTAGGTAAGCTCTTGACGAAGAACGGAAGTGCCTTTCTCCACAAAAAGCGGATAGAGATTGATAAAAGTAATTTTCTTTTGTTTAGCGATGCCTTTCAGACGTTCATTGATTTCAATGATTTGTCCACTCTTTCCCATCAAATTTTTCCATCGTTCTGTTTCACGGATGGGAAGCAAACTCTGCAAGTAGAGTTTTGTCTTCGGACTTTCTTTTTGTATTCTGTCCAACACAAGAACTATCCTATTAACAATAGTATCAGTGGGAAGATGATGGCTCACATCGTTAATACCAATCTTGAGGAATATCTTTGCAGGATGATATGGTAGAATCTTGTCCAATCTATTGTACACCCCCATCGCTACATCGCTGCTAATACCTCTATTGACAACATTCTTTCGCTTCAACTTTTCGTTCCAGTTGCCACCTCCTTCAGTAATGCTATTGCCCAGCATCACAAAGTCGGTCGACTTAATCGTTGGCTCTTCGTCAAACACTCTCATTCGTTTATAATAATAATCGGGAAAAGGAGCAGGCTCGTTGGTAATGCTTGCAGCCACAGCATTCGCCACCAATGCTCTCGTACGAATGATGTTGTTTTTATCCACCGGATGCACATTGTTGGCCAAAAGAATGATAGAGAGATCGTTAACAGGGTCAATCACAATGGAAGTACCGGTATATCCCGTATGTCCGTATGCCTCTTCGCTCAACAAATCACCTTGATTCGATATATAAGGAGAACTGACATCCCAGCCCCAAGCACGCCCAAAGTCTGCCACGGATGTGGGTACGGTTCTCATCTTTTTAACTGTCGTAGGACTCAATATGCGTCGTCCATTCCATTGTCCTTGCTGTTGCAACATTGCACAGTAAAGGGCAAGGTCTTCTGCAGTTGAAAACAAGCCGGCATTACCCGATACTCCGCCATTCATCACACGAGCCAAGGGATCGTGAACCTGCCCTAAGAGGATGCTGCCATCAGCTTGCTTCTCGGTAGGTGCTATAGGATGGAAATCTGTTTCATGTCCATTCTCCAACCACCGTGGCGGACTTGCTTGCTTCCAATGACCGTTTTTGTCAGGTGTACAAGGGATAAAGTCGGTATGTTCCATACCCAATGGGATAAAGATATGATTGGCACAGAAATCTCGCAACGACTGTTGGCTTACTTTCTCGATGATATGTTGCAAGGTGATATAGTTAAGACAACTATACTGCATCTTAGTGCGAGGCTTATATTCGCGTTTACAGCGTGCAATATAATCCATCAACTTCTTAGGATTCGGCATGCCATTAGCTTCTTTTAAAGATGCCACGGGAGCATAGGCCGGCAATCCGGAGGTGTGCGTAAGCAGGTCGCTGATGCGAATAGTTACGCTGTCTCTGCCTTCTCCACGCCAACTTTCAAAGTTGGGAATATACAGACTGACAGGATCAGCAGTGCGAACCCGGCCCTTTTCGATAAGCATCATCATCGCTGTTGCTGTAGCTACGGGCTTGGTACACGATGCCAAGTCGAAGACCGTTTGCGTGGTCATCGGCTCTTTTGATGGCAAAACTTGCCTGTTGCCGTAAGCTTTGAGATACACCAACCTACCTTTTCGCACCACAGCCAATACCGCTCCCGGCATCTGTCCTTCATCAATGGCTTTTTGTATGGCATAATCGGCATATTGCAATCGTTCCGAACTCATCCCCACTTGTTCGGGATAAGCAGTAGGTAACTTATCTGCCCAAAGCTGTGAGGGGCAGAGAAGAAGAGTGATAAGTGATAATAAAGTACGCATAAGCAAACTAATA
>JALEWR010000141.1 GCA_022783515.1 Prevotella sp. | reverse complement strand
TATTGGCGGCGGTGGCAATGGAAGAAACAAATACAACATATAGTAGAAAAATACATCTGTTTAAAAAGTGGAACAAAGAGAAAAAAGAAAGATAACTTACACACTTTTTAGGACACTACCGTCTTCCATTATTATACGGCAACATCTTCTGCGTTATCTTTTCATCGCGACTGCGATGTTTGCGTAATGTTCCCCTGTTCATAATATTTCTGCGACTTCTGCGACTTCTGCGAGAGCCTTTACCCCAAACTTGCTTGGTTCTGCTCATTTGGCTTAATTTAAACGTTCTCGCAGATACCGCAGATGACGCGGAAGACTTTACTCCAAAAGGAATTGCAAGAGGACGCAGACATCGCAGTCGCGATGAAAAAACTCGCAAAAAAGTTTGCTACTGATTATTTTTCAGCAACAACACACACAAATTATCACAACAGAAAAATATTACTCGTCAGTGTCGTGAACTGTTGTGTGTGTCGTTGCTTATAAAATTAAATTTGCATGTCGTTGCAAAAGAAATAGTTTGTTGTTGCAATATTTATGATAATTGCCTCATGGTCACACGAGTTCGACATATTAACTCAAAAGCTTAACTCAACACTTGCCTATGCTCACAGTCTTCACACCAACCTATAGTCGAGCTTACTCTTTGCCCCGACTCTATGAGAGTTTGAAGGCACAGACGTTTGTAGATTTTGAATGGTTAATTGTGGACGATGGGAGTACGGACGGCACCAAGCAGTTGATAGAGAAATGGAGCGATGAAGATTCTTTCATTAGGTATTATCGTCAAGAGCGAGGTGGCAAGCATAGAGCCATCAATCTAGGGGTACAGCAAGCAAAGGGAGATTTGTTTTTTATTGTAGATAGCGATGAGTATTTGCCCGACGGATAGTCTTCAGCTTACTTATGATTTCTATTTACAAGTTAAAGACGATAATAGATATGCCGGAGTGTCGGGTATGAAATGTTATCCCAATGGGAAAAAGGTAGGCGGTGAGGTAACGTTTGATGTCTTGGATACCGACAATGTAAGCTTTCGTGAGAAGTATAAGGTGAAGGGTGATGTGGCAGATGTTTTTAAAACTGCTGTTTTGAAGGAATTCCCTTTCCCTGAATTTCCCGCTGAACTGTTTTTGACAGAGGATGTCGTGTGGGATAGAATAGCGAGGAAATACCGGATTCGTTTTTTTAATCGCAATATTTATATTTGTGAGTATCTGCCCGACGGAATATCTCGCAATCTCTCTTACCATCATCGTAACTCTCCTCAAGGAACAATGCTTTATTATGGCACTTCCATGCGTGATTCACGCTTTGGAATGGTAAGACATATAAAAGATGCCATTCGTTATTGGCAATACACCTGTGACTATCGAGGAAAAAGAGAGCGGCTGCCTCTTTGGGCATATCTTTTTTATCCCGTGGGGTGGTTGATGAGAAATAAGTAATGTTTTGCAGATAGAATAAGAATAGATAAGCAATGACAAATCAGCAGTATAAGTTTTCGGTGGCAATGTCCATTTATAAGAGTGATGTGCCGGCCGATTTGAAAACAGCATTAGAGAGTATTGTCAACCAGACCTTGCCACCCGATGAGATAGTGATTGTGGCTGACGGTCCGATTCCTGCAGAGTTGGAAACGGTGGTAAAGACCGTGGATTATGGACAAACACAGCTTACATTCCTTCCACAGGAGGTGAACAGAGGACTGGGGGCTGCCTTGCGTATTGCGGTGGAGCATGCCCGATACGACTATGTGGCTCGTATGGATTCGGATGATATCTCGTTGCCCGATCGTTTTGAAAAGCAGATGAAATGTTTCCAAGAAGATTCTGCACTCTCTATCGTGGGCGGTATGATAACCGAATTTGTGGATACCCCCGATAATGTGATGGGGCGTCGTATTCTGCCGCTGGAGGACAAGGACATAAAGGAGTATATGAAGTCGCGTAGTGGTTTGAATCATGTCACAGTCATTTTTAAGAAGGACGACTTGTTGCGTGCAGGCAGTTATCTGCCCGACTTTAAGCAAGAGGACTATTATCTCTGGGCAAGGATGATGGAAGCAGGATGTAAGTTTAGAAATATTCCCGATATTGTGGTAAATGTGCGTTCCGGACGCAACCAGTTTGCTCGTCGTGGTGGTATGGCTTACTTTAAAGATGTCTTGTCTTTTAACCGTTGGATGAAAGACCATCATCTTATCAGCTGGCCACGCATGATTTATAATATTCTCGTCAGAGGTTGTGTGCAGTTCTTGATGCCCAATAGCTTACGCACCTGGATATATCAACATCTGTTGAGGCAGAAATAACCCTATTGTCCCCTCCCGGTCTTCCTTCGCCGCAGGAGAGGAGAAAACGAGGGAGGAGAAAATGAGGCAAGGACGGAAATGGCCAAGAGATATTTGTTTGCCTTATAATCCCTATAAGGCCATTTGTCTTATCAGTTCTATCACTCTTATCAGTTCTATCACTCTTATCATCCCTTATCATCAATGTTTTCTTCATTATTCCAACGAATACGAACTCGCCTTTTGAGAGAACGGACATGGTGTATCGGCTTTATAGAGGGTACACTTGATGATGTTTTGGCAGGCCGTGAAGTGAAGGTGGTGCCGATGAAAGGCGAGGTGGAAGGGCGGTGGTTTGCCGATCCTTTTATCCTTCGGGCAGATGACACCGAGATTGTGTTATTGGTAGAGGATTACGACACTCAAGAGAAAAAGGGGAGAATATCCAAACTAACCGTAGCCCGAGAAGGGTATCGGCTGAAACAGGTAGACATATTGCTGGACTTGCCCCATCATTTAAGCTTTCCTTATATCATTCAGCGAGAGGGCGACGTGTATTTTATGCCCGAATCTTTACGCAATAAAGGATTGACGATTTATCGCCTGGATGAGGCAACCAATACTTGTGAAGAGGTGCGAACACTGACACAAACACAGCTTTCGGATGCAATTTTTGCCCATTTCATCGGTGATGACTGCCTGATTGCAACCGAATATCCCAACGATGGCAGTCGACTTTGTGTGTTCAAGGAAAATACACAAGCCAACTTTATGCTTCACCATTCTTTTCATTTTCCCAATGGAACAGCCCGTAATGCCGGCGACTTCTTTCGTTATGACACTCGTCTCTTCCGTCCTGCCCAAGATTGTGGCAACTATTATGGCAAAGGAGTGGTAATACAAGAAGTGATATGGCAGGATAATCAACCTTGCTTTAGGGAGGTGAGGCGGCTCTATTCGTCAGATTCTCGTTATCCCTCTCGCTTGCATACCTTCAATGTCCTCAATGACATAATGGTCGTGGATATGGCAGACTGGGATTATCCGCAATGGGTGAGAAAGATGGTTTTGTAAACTTTTGTACGCTTTTATAGGACGTATAAAACATTTAATCTTAGTATTCTTTGAAAATAGCATTCCTTATTTCTTCTATTAGAGAGGTGGGGCCGGTATTGGTGGTACGCACTTTGATTAGTCAGCTCTTGCGGGCAGGGCATCAATGTACCACTTTTTATTTTGATCAAGCAGAAATAGAGTGGGAGGGCGACATCCGGAGAATCTCTTTTTTTCTCCCCCATAACTTTAAAGGCTTCGATATCTTGCATTCTCACGGCTTGCGGCCTAATATCTATGTAGCGTTGTATAGGTCGTTCTCGCCTGGCACCACCCGCTTTGTTTCTACCATCCATTCTTATATTTTTGAGGAGTTTGGATACAGTTTCGGGCGAGTAGGAGGTTGGCTTCTCTCACAGCTTTTTGTGCAAACCCTATGTCGACACGATAAGATTGCCACGTTGAGCGATGATGCCGTGCTTTATTATAGTCGTTGGCTGCCCCAAGAACGTTTGGCACGATGCTATAATGGTGTTGACCTCAACCGTGAAGAGCGGTTAAGTGGGGAGGAGGTACAGGAGTTGATGACTTTTAAGGGAGATAGTTGGCTCATCGGAACTTGTTCGTCGTTGGTGCCTATCAAAGGAATAGACGTTTTATTAAATGGCTTTCGCCTGTTGCACGGCAATTATAAGTTATGGATTATAGGAGAAGGGAATACTCCTTATTATCAAAAAATAATCGATGAAATGGGGCTTTCTTCGCGGGTGTGCTTGGCCGGATTTCGACATGCTGCCCATCGTTACGTTCCCTATTTCGACATATATACCCAAACAAGTAAGAGTGAAGGTTTCTGTTTGGCCCTCACCGAAGCAGCCCTTTATGCCAAGAAAATTGTAACTTCGGATA
>JALEWR010000115.1 GCA_022783515.1 Prevotella sp. | reverse complement strand
ACGCAAAGTTCGATGGTATTGTCTTGGCCGGTGTGGGCGATGGCAACTTCTATAAAGACGTTTTTGATGTGGCTCTCGACGCTCGCAAAAAAGGCATTAACATTGTTCGATCTACTCGTGTACCCACAGGCCCAACCTGTTTGAATGGCGAAGTAGACGACACCAAGTATCAATTCGTGGCAGCCCTCAATCTTAATCCACAGAAAGCACGCGTTCTATTGATGCTCGCCTTGACCCAAACACGCGACTGGCAGAAAATTCAGGAATACTTCAAACAGTATTAATCTCCTGTATCTGCTTATCAATCATATTAATCCTTTCAACATCTAAGAATATGAAACGAATATTATTTTTAGGATGTGCCGCCATGATGGCACTCCAAATACAGGCACAAGGCAACAACACCGGTAACGGAGGACAAGACGGCAATTATGAGTCGTTGGCTCAAAAAGTATTGAAACTGGAAAAGAAAAACGATGCTTTCCAAGTATATCTCAACTTTGCGGCCTCAGCACAAGCCAAAGAAGCAGACGGAGTATGGCAGACGGGATTTGCCAATAAGCAACTACGCTTAGAGATAAAAGGTAACCTCACCGACAAACTCTCTTATCGTTTCCGCCACCGTCTCAACAAATCGAACGCCGCCAAGAGCGAAGACAACTTTGCCAAAGCCACCGATATTATGATGGTTAACTATCAGTTCAACCCCAAATTCTCGGTTCAAGCAGGTAAGATGTGCCAGATATGGGGAGGATTCGAGTTTGACGAGAATCCGATGTATATCTATCAATACTCTGACATGGTAGACAACATGGATAATTTCATGGCAGGTGTGGGCGTTACTTACAAGCCTGTACCCACCCAAGAGATTGCCGTACAAATAAGCGATGCCTACAATGGAAAGTTTGACGATGAATACGGAGCGGGTGCTATGGTTGCAGGAAAATCGCTCACCGATTTCTCTGCCTTGAGAGGAAGTAATAATCCGCTCACCTATATCGTTAACTGGAACGGTTCGTTCTTCAACGACATCTTGCAAACACGCTGGTCGTGGGGCATCCAAACACAAGCAAGAGGCAAGTATTCTCGCATGCTTGTCTTGGGACAACGTCTCAACCTACCCAAATTCCAGTGGTATATCGATTATATGGGTGCCTTTGACGGACTCGACCGATTGAGAATTGCGACCGGCGATTTAGGGCATTTATTGAACGAGAGCAATGCTTATTTTAGCGATGTTCACTACCATTCGTTCATCACTAAAGCCAATTGGCAGTTTGCTCCACAATGGAACCTCATGCTAAAAGGCATGTGCGAAAAGAGCAGTGTTAGCAAGATTGAAGAACTGAAGAACTATCGCACCTCGTATGGATATATGGCCAGTGTGGAATACTTCCCTGTCAAGCAACAAGACTTCAGAATTTTCCTTGCTTATATCGGCCGCAAATACGATTTCAAAGAAAGTACAGCACTCAAAAACTATTCTACCAACCGCATCGAATTGGGTATGATGTATCGCATCAAATGCTTCTAAGCGATGGGCGGAAGAATAAAGTTGGCAAGTTAAGGAGTTAACGGGAGTCATCCGGAGCCAACCCACCGAGGTCATGAAGTTATCAAACGCATGCTTCATTGTGGCCATGTCCGTCAACTCCCTTTGTTCTTCGGTTGACTCTTGTCAACTCCTTAAAGAAGCAAGAAAACAACTATTACATTGATGGGTGACCACGAATGTCTGACCTAAAGACAGATATCGTGTTCGCCCATCATTCTTTTTTCCTTCCCACTCCATAGCTTTCACCACGCAAAACAGACAGAATTGAAGAGCAAGAAAGGCTGAAATGCCTTTCAATTCAGCCTGAAATGCAACGCAATTGAGCCTTAATTGACAAGCGAAAAACATGCTTTGGCTGCATGGATAGCTCTTCCCGGCAATCCCCCAAAGCATGTTTGAACCACAAAGAGCTGTTTTTCATAATCAGAAAAGTATGGTTTGACTATACAGAATATACGGAAAGTCTGAAAATATCACTAACTTTGAAGTCGGAAGCCTAAATAAGCTCCTTCTTCGGAGAGCAAGAAAACACGAGAACAGGAGTACTCTTCAAAGAAAAAGAGCGATAAAACATAATTTTAAAAACAGTGACCAATGAGAAAAACAATCTCATATCTACAATGGTTCTACCTTATCATTGGTAGTATTCTGATGTTCTTGCCCGCCAACCTTCATGCAGCAGAAGAAGAGCGAATTGTATTGGAAAGTTCGATGGTAAGACCCTTTGCCAAACAAGGCGGCACACTCAAGGTCGACTTAGGCCTGTCTCTGCACCCTTTCGGCAGTTCAACCACCGACTATTCTTTTGCATGTTTCATCGACGGTCAAGAAACAAAGACCTATACAGCAGCCGACTGGGGACAACTCACCTACAACTCTCTTCGCAAAATTTTCTATCTTCCGCTACCTCCTGACATTAGTCTGGGCGAACATAAATTGGCAATTGCGATGAGAAGGCATGTCGACGGCAAGAAGATAGAAGACCAACGATTGGATGCTTCTTTTCGTGTTTACCGCGATACGCTGCCCAGACAGAAGTTCTTGGTTGAACATTTTACAGCCACTTGGTGTCCTCACTGCCCCGTAACAATCTTGGCTTTGGAAGATGTCAATAAGCACTGCCCTGATGTGGCGTGGGTATCCATCCATTGCGAAGACTATTATGCAGTGAACGGGAATGAAACCTTTCGATATATCAACTCGGTAAGAGGCTATCCCAGTGTATATGCCGACCGTCGATACTTTGAAGAAATCAACAGCTGGCGTATCGGAATGGCAAAGTATAACGAGAACATTCCGTCGCAGGAGATAGCCAACGAGCATTATCCGCGTATCTCCAACACCCCCATTCCTTCTTTGGCAACCATCCAAATCACCCCTCAATACACAGCAGCCACACGCACCTGCCAAATAAAAGTGGATGTGCAAACAGTGGAAGAGTTTGAAAAAGTGTTTGGCCCTGCCGCCTTAACAGTTGTTATGGTGGAAGACAGCATCCCCACATTACACAATAATGTGTTGCGACACATCATTTCACAGCCTCAAGGCGATGCCATTCAATGGGACGGCAAACGATATTCCAAGACCTACCAAGTGAAAATAGCCAACAATTGGAACCCCCAACAAATCAAGGTGGTGGCCTATGTTGGCAGACAGGCAAATATTAACGACCCCAACGACGATCTGGCAGAAACCTATGTAACCAATACCGAGAGGGTGCCTATCCTATCGCAAGGCACAACAACCTCCATCTCATCCATCAGCCACAAAGCCATAACAAGTGTAGAACGATACGACGCTATGGGCAGAAAAATAGTCCGCCCCATGCCCGGACTAAACATTTTACGCTATTCGGATGGTCGAGTGGAGAAACATTGGATAAAAGAATTGAAATAAGCGGATGAAGATCATCAATCAGACGGGGCAGAGCAGGCTTATTTTTCGGATGGCTCTGCCCCATCTGGTTATCTCCATTGCACTGACTAAGCCTGACTTCACCCGCCACTCTGTTTGCTCAGTTTCCCCAAAAATCATCTTATCCCTACTCCATTATTCTCCCACTTTTTGCCTCAACAGCAAAAACTTATCCTTTCTTTCTTGGCAATATTGCACAAAAAGCGTAATTTTGTGCTTGAATTATATATAAAAATTATGGCATACAATTTATTAAAAGGTAAGCGTGGTATTATCTTCGGTGCATTGAACGATGCTTCAATCGC
This sequence comes from Prevotella sp., assembly GCA_022783515.1. GTDB lineage: Bacteria > Bacteroidota > Bacteroidia > Bacteroidales > Bacteroidaceae > Prevotella. The sequence continues at coordinate 7,690 of JALEWR010000115.1, read as the reverse complement.
CTGGAAAGTAGCAGAACGTTGTGTCGAAGAAGGTGCAAGCATCGTATTGAGCAACACCGAAATGGCACTTCGCATGGGTGAACTCAACACCTTGTCTGAAAAGCTCAACGCACCTGTTGTGGCTGCTGATGCAACCAACTACGACGATCTTGAAAATGTATTTACAAAGGCACAAGAGCTGTTGGGTGGCAAAATCGACTTCGTATTGCATTCTATCGGTATGAGTCCTAACGTTCGCAAACGTCGTACATACGACGATTTGGATTACAGATGGCTCAACCAAACGCTCGACATATCGGCAATTTCTTTTCATAAGATGATGCAAGCAGCGAAAAAGCTCGATGCTATTGCCGAATATGGTTCTATCGTTGCTCTCACCTATATTGCTTCAGAGCGTATCATCTTTGGTTATAACGATATGGCAGATGCCAAGAGCTTGCTCGAAAGCATCACACGCAGCTTCGGTTATGTATATGGCAAAGACAAGCATGTACGCGTTAATGCCATCTCTCAATCGCCCACTCCCACAACAGCCGGAAAGGGAATCAAGAATATTGACGAGATGTTTGACTTCTCAGACAAGATGTCGCCCTTGGGCAATGCTACAGCCAACGAATGTGCTGACTATTGTGTAACACTCTTCAGCGACCTCACTCGCAAAGTTACCATGCAAACACTCTATCACGACGGTGGTTATTCGAGCATGGGCTTGAGCATGGACGTAATGAAGAAATATAGCGACGAATTTACAGAAGAATAACTGGAGCCGGAAGCACAACTCGTACGCCGATTAACAGACAAACGAGTTATCAATTATAGTTCCATGCCCCTTGGGCAAATATTCTATCTACAAACAAACGAGCCAACAGACAGATAACACCTCATATGCTTATCTGCCTGTTGGCTCGTTTATATAGGCTTTCAACCTATTGTAATGAAGTTGACATCAGTCGTGTTTCTCATTATCCAGCATAAACACACATAAAGTGCCGATAAAGAGCAGTACGCCCGCAACAATCATCATACTACTCTGCACACTGCCCAACAAACTCAATAGTACACCGCCCAGCAAAGCCGCAGCAATTTGTGGTATACAGATAGTACCATTGAACAGTCCCAGATATACTCCGGTATGCCCTTTGCCTTCCAAAGCATTAGTAAGAATGGTAAAAGGCATAGCCAACATGGCCGCCCAAGCACATCCTATGAGCATGAACGGAACAAAAACCATATACTTATCGCCAACGAAAGGCACCAGACAAAAGCCCAAACCGCCAAGGAGCAGACTCACAGCATAACCCACCTTAATATTCTTAAACAAGGGCAAGACCATCACCCAAAGAATACTGCCAACGGCTTGAACGGCAAAAAGCACGCCCACCCAGTTGCCTGCTTCTTGATATCCGACAGAAGTGGTGGCAGAGCTTTGTGTCATATCCACGCCCCAACAGGTGTCAGCAATGGTTCCGTTGGTATAAGTCCACATATATACGAATGCCGCCCACGAAAAGAACTGCACCAATCCCACCTTCCAAAAGGCTTTGGGAGCATGACGCAAAAGCTTGATAAAATTAACTTTCTCTTCGTCCAAAGGTTTCTCTAAGCTGTTATACTGAGCATATTCCTGCGGATTCCACTCCTTCACCTTCACTACCGTATAAAGTACACAGAGGATGAGAATGATTGCCCCACCATAAAACGACCAGATAACCGAGTCGGGAACAACCCCTGCGGCAGCCACATTACTGATGCCGAGCATTGTAAAGAGAATGGGGAAGACAAAGCCCACAAGCGAACCGGCATTGCAGAGAAAACTCTGAATGGAATAAGCCAGTGTCTTTTGCTTCTCGTTCACCATGTCGGCCACCAACATCTTGAAAGGTTGCATCGCCATATTGATGCTGGTATCAAGAAACATGAGCGATAACAGGCCGAAAAACATAGCTGTAGACACTGCCATTCCTAACGAACCGGCATTGGGCAAAAGACACATCACCAACACTGCAACAGCAGCTCCAACAAAAAGATAAGGGATACGACGACCGAATCTTGTCCAGGTTTTGTCGCTCAAAGTACCCACTATGGGTTGCACGATGATCCCCATCAAAGGTGGCAAAATCCAAAAATAGCTCAAACTGTGGGGGTCTGCCCCCAATGTAGCAAAGATACGAGAGATGTTTGCACTCTGTAATGCGTATGCAATCTGCACACCGAAAAATCCGAAACTTAGGTTCCAAAGTTTCCAAAAACTTAAATCAGGCTTGGTTTTTAATTTGTAATTCATAATTCACTATTCCTATTCATCAGCCATAACTCAAAATTTATTTTGCAAATTTCCTATTATGGATGATGGATTATATTATACATGTTCTTCTGTTGTCCTTACAATTGATGTGAGACTTTTAAGCCGTCCCCACAATCATGTAACATGCTTTGTGTCTCAGCGGTTGATAATTACTTCGTCGTTCCCCTCACCACCAATCGTGTTCTCACCACTCTCTTCTCGGCTTTATCCTTGGGTATCATTCCTTCCACATGACCGACGAGAATGTCTACGGCTTCTTTTCCCACGACATGCCCCCGTTGCTCCACTGTGGTTAATGGTGGGTCACAACTCAAAGCACGCTGCCCGTTGGTAAATCCACAGATACACACATCTTCGGGGACCTTCAGTCCCATGCGTTTTGCCGTATAAAGAATACCGATGGCAGTATCGTCGTTTACGGCAAAGAACGCGTCGGGGCGATTTTCCCGCTGCAATATCTCAGGAGTTATACGTTCTGCATCGGTGCGATTGTCACAAATCACAATATCAGAATCGTGAATCCTTAAACCGTGCTTGAGTAAAGCATCCTTATAACCATTCAATCGGTTCTTGGAAATCTCCATCTGCATGGGCGAACCATAATAGGCAATACGCTTGCAACCACTTTCAATGAGATGGGTAACAGCCGTGAAAGCCCCCATATAATCGTCAACAACAACGCGACTCGTATTGAGTCCCGTACATATTCTATCATAAAAAACGATGGGAACGTCATTATTCAGCAAGGCACGGAAGTGGTCGTAAGATGTTGTATCCTTGGCTTGCGAGACGATGACACCACACACTTTATTTTCGTAAAACGACTGACAGATACTCGATTCTCGTTCAAACTGTTCATTGCTCTGTGCCACCATGATGCGGTAACCCCTCAAAGAAGCCTCCTCTTCAATACCGCTAAGGATGGACGAAAAATAATAATGGGTAAACTCCGGGATAATAACCCCGATGATTTTAGAAGGACGCAACTTGCTATGCCGCAAACTTTCGGCAATCAGATTGGGCGAGAAGTTGTGCTTTTGGGCGTACTCCTTAATCTTTGTCCGTTGCTGAAGACTAATCTTAGGACTATCCTTCAACGCTCTGGACACAGTTGCAACAGATACATTGAGTGCTCTTGCAATATCTTTCATCGTTATGGGCATAGGCAAATTGTTGTTATTAATTGTAGGTTTCTCTCCTTCAAAATGGCTTTTCTTATGCCTCACGGTTTAAAAGCCACGGTAAATTTCTCTAGATGAAACAAAGTTATATAAATTAAAACAATAGATTTATCTGTACATAATTTAATTTTTTAATTAGAGATGCAAACGTTTGCATTTAACATATAACGTTTTTAACTCCCAAAAAGTACAAAACTGCGTTAAGAAAATTACTTTTGCATCACAATCACTTGACTCAAATCAATTTGCCAATACAAAATATTACTAAAACAAAGAGCAGGTATCATGTTTTTATTGATTCTAACAAGCATTGTCAAGCACCCTTGATTCATGCAAGAATCATTACATACACTAACAAGAAAATTAAAAGAACAACAACAATAAAACTAACTTTATAAACAAGAAAAATGATGAAGCAAGTAAAATTTACAATGCCTCTAAGGATGCTCATGATACTCTTTGGGCTTATCCTTTCCGCTACTGCCCTTGCACAGCAAATCAGTGTGAACGGACATGTAAAGGATAAAACAGGCGAACCCATCATCGGTGCTACTGTACGCGTGGTAGGTCAGGAAGGTGGAGCTGCGACAGACATTGATGGAAACTTTACCATCAAAACTACTGCAGGTGCTACAATCCAAGTGAGTTACATTGGTTATCAAACAGCAACAGTAAAAGCACAGCCCAGTCTTACCATTATCTTGGAAGACGACGCAGCCAAAGCCATCAATGAAGTGGTGGTTATCGGTTATGGTAAGGTAAAGAAAAACGACCTTACAGGTTCTGTCACAGCATTGAGTGCAGACAAGATGGTGAAAGGTGCCGTTACTTCTGCCAGCGACATGTTGGTGGGTAAAGCTGCCGGTGTAAGCGTTATCACAGACGGCGGAGCTCCCGGTGCCGGTGCAACCATCCGTATTCGTGGCGGTTCTTCTATGTCGGCATCTAACAACCCATTGGTAGTTATCGACGGAGTGCCTGTAGACGATACCGGCATCAACGGTATGGCGAATCCCTTGTCTACTGTTCACCCCGATGACATTGAAACGATGACCATTTTGAAAGACGCTTCGGCAACTGCCATCTATGGTTCTCGTGCCTCTAACGGTGTTATCCTCATTACTACAAAGAAAGGTAAAGCCGGTGGCATTAAGGTGGGTTACAACGGTTCGGTGAAAGTAAGCACTCGCACTCAAGAGGTAGATGTGATGACAGCAGACAGCTACCGCAACTTCGTTACTTCTAAGTTTGGCGAAACAAGCATGCAGGCACAAGCCCTCGGCACACACAACACCGATTGGCAAAAGGAAATTTTCCGCACCTCACTCAGCACCGACCACAACGTCAGTGTTTCGGGTTCTCTACCCAATCTGCCCTATCGCGTTTCTGTGGGTTACACCAATGAGAATGGTATCATTAAGACATCAAAGATGGAACGCTTTACAGGTGCCATCAACCTCAATCCACAATTGTTCGACAAACACCTCAATATCCAATTGAATGTGAAGGGTATCTATAACACCAACCGCTTCGCCGACTTAGGTGCAGTAGGTATGGCAACACAATACGATCCCACCCAACCTATCTATATGGATGGTTCTTCATATGGCAACGGATATTTTATGTATCTCAAAGACACAGGAAAGCCCATTGATATTGCTTTGACCAACCCTGTTTCCATTCTCAACTCCAAGAGCGACAAGTCTACCGTTTATCGTAGTATCGGTAATGCTCAGTTCGATTACAAATTCCACTTCTTGCCCGAATTGCGTGCAAACTTGAACTTAGGTTATGACGTATCCAAAGGAACCGGAGATGTTATCATCACAGACAACTCTCCCATGACATGGGCTCAAGGCAATTATAAAACAGGATTTGGCGAGAACAGCAGCTATTGGCAATTGAAACGCAACACTCTTCTTGAGTTCTATCTCAACTATGCCAACACTTTCGGTGTTCACAGCATTGATGCCATGGCAGGTTACTCATGGCAAAACTTCTATCGTTCAGAATGGACAAAGTATCCTTATTCAGCAGTTAAAGCTCAAGAAGCAGGTAAGGAGTTCTACAAAGATTCAGAAGATTTCAAGACAGAAAGCTATCTTGTATCATTCTTCGGACGCTTCAACTATACCTTGCTCGATCGCTATCTCTTCACATTCACCTTGCGTAACGACGGTTCTTCACGCTTCAGCAAGGACAATCGTTGGGGCGTATTCCCTTCTGTGGCATTGGCTTGGCGAATCAACGAAGAAGCTTTCTTGAAAAATTCCAAATGGTTGAGCGACTTGAAACTACGTCTTGGATGGGGTATTACAGGTCAGCAGAACCTGAACAACGGAGACTACCCCTATCTGGCACGCTATGCTTACTCTAAGGCTGGAGCTAATTATTACTTCGGAAACAAAGCTTATCAGCTCATCGCTCCACAAGCATACGACGAAGAATTGAAGTGGGAAGAAACCACAACTTACAACGCCGGTTTGGACTTCGGCTTCCTCAATGGCAAGATTACCGGTGCTTTGGATTACTACTATCGCAAGACCAACGATTTGCTCAACAGCGTTCCACCTCCCGCAGGTTCTAACTTCAGCAACGAATTGTTGACAAACGTAGGCACATTGGTGAACAAGGGTCTTGAACTTTCATTGACCGCATATCCCATCAGTACCAAGGATTTCACTTGGACGGTTGGTTATAACATCTCATACAACAAGAATACGATTACCAAACTTACCATCAACGACGACCCCAAATACAAGGGCGTGGTGCATGGAGGTGTAGACGGTGCGACTGGTTATAACATCCAGATTAACGCAGTGAACAAACCTTACAACTCGTTCTATGTTTTTGAACAGATGTTCGACAAGGAAGGCAATCCACTCGAAGGTGTATATGTTGACCAAAACAATGACAACAAGATTGACGATGAGGACCTTATCGCATATAAGAAGTCGGCTCCCGATGTATATATGGGTTTCACCTCACAAATGACTTATAAGAACTGGGACTTCTCTTTTGCCCTTCGCTCAAGCTTAGGAAACTATGTATATAATAACGTGCAAGCCAACCGCGAAGCATGGGACGGTTCACAAATGTACGACCAAGCAGGTTTCTTGAAGAACAGATTGAACTCTGCCACCACCACCAACTTCCATGTAGGTCAATTCCGCAGCAGCTATTATGTACAAAAGGCATCGTTCCTACGCATGGACAACATCACCTTGGGATATACCTTTAACAAGTTGTTCACCGCCAAACAATCGGCTCGCGTCTATCTCACTGTTCAAAATCCATTCGTTATTACCAATTACAGTGGACTTGATCCCGAAATCAGCGGCGAAGGCATAGACAACAATATCTATCCCCGTCCACTGTCCTTTATGTTAGGCTTTAGTTTGAAATTCTAATAGGCAAATAAAATGAAAAGAAATAAAATCAAGTATAATGTGTTCGTGGCGCTCTTTGGAGCATTAGTGGGCACTACCTCGTGCGTAAACGATTTGGACACTCTACCTTTGGATAAAGACGACCGTGTTTCAAGTGTTGTCTTCAACAACGAACTGCTGCCCTACGAACAGAGCCTGGCTAAGATTTATGCAGGCTTGGTGATTGGCGGTAACAAGGGAGGTGATGCCGAACAGGATGTTGTGGGTATCGACGGAGGTTCTCAGGCTTCATTCCTGCGTGTGCTATGGAATATGCAAGAATTGGCATCCGACATTGCACACTGTGCATGGAACGACCCCGGCATTCCAGGTTTCAACCATCTGTCTTGGGATTCTTCAAGTCCTTGGATTAAGGGTTCTTACTATCGCCTTTACTATCAGATTGGTCTTTCTAACGCTTTCCTCCGCGAAACCACCGAAGACAAACTCGATGCACGCGGCTGTACAAGCGAAGTGAAAACCAAGGTGGCACGCTACCGTGCCGAAGCTCGTTTCATGCGTGCACTGATGTATCAGTATGCCCTTGACCTCTATCGCAATGTTCCATTCGTAGACGAAAACAGTCCGATAGGAAAAAGTGCTTCTCCACAAATCATGAAAGAAGAGCTCTTCAAGTATGTGGAGACAGAACTCCTCGCCAGTGAAGAAGGATTGGACAACGCAAAAGTGGGTTGGCACGAAGAATACGGCCACGCCAACAAGGCTGCCGTATGGGCTGCACTCTCCCGTTTGTACCTCAACGCCAAAACTTATGT
>JALEWR010000181.1 GCA_022783515.1 Prevotella sp. | reverse complement strand
AAGAGGTATTTGTTCTATTCATTCCCAATCTTTACCCCTTGTTTAATACGGTCTGCCATACCGATACCATCGCGAATATTACCGGCAAGAATAAGACCGGGATAATGCTTCTGAATGGTTTCGATGGCAGCCAAGCGTTGTCCGCTACTCGCTTCATATTGAGGGATGGCATAACGATGGCGGAAAATATGGGAGATGTCGGGTTGAACATGGGCAGGAAGACCTAACATGGTGTGCATTTTCTCCTTCACCAAGTTCATGATTTCTTCATCGCTCCACTCTATTAGTTGCGGTTGACGCATACCACCGAGGAAGAACGAATAGACTGCTCCACCCTTCGGAGCCCGGTGAGGGAAGCAGGACGAGGGGAAAAGAACGCCCAGGAGGTCGAGACCTTCGCACGAAGGAATGAGTCCGCCAAAGGCTCTATGCTCCACACCTTGTGTATCTCGCACTCCCACTGCGACCTGAACCACAGGTGCATAACGCAGATTGATGATAGGCTCCATCAAGTCTTTCTCCACAAAAGGCAATACCTGTGGCAGTGCATACGCACCAATGGTGGTGATAACTTTTTGACAAACAATGGTCTGTTCCATGCCTTGACCATCGGTATAGACCACTTCCCACTTCTCATTCACAGGCTTGACATGGATATTTGCAGCGTTGAGCGTGATGCAATCGCTACCTACAGCTTTGCCCAAAGCCCCGACCAAAGAGCCAAAACCACCCTTGGCAGCAAACACTTTCTTTGTGGCCAAGCGGTCGCGGTCGGTCTTTGGCTCCTTTGCCTTAGCTATTGCACCACGAATAAAACTACCATAAGTGTGTTCCAAATTATAGAGCTTGGGCAAGGCATAACGTGTAACGAGCGTCTTGGGATTACCGGCATAGATGCCCGAGATAAAAGGGTCTACAGCATAATGCACATAAGAGTCGCCCAAGCGACGTTTCACCAATTCCTCCACACTCTCATCCGGGTTGGTGCCTTTCGGGCGGAAAGGCTCTAAGAGAATACGAAACTTATCCTTCCAAGTAAAGAGTGTGGTAGAAATACTACTACTCAAACGTGTGGGCAGGGCATGAAATTTGCCTTTTTTCCATATCCAACGCTGTTTGGCTTCTTCGTTAGCTTCTTCCATTTCGCAGCCAAAAGGTTGCAAATCTTGAAACAACTCCACTACCTCGGGACACGAAACCACACCCGTATTAGGGCCAGTTTCAAAGACAAAGTCCTCTTCTGCCAGTGTCTGCATCTGTCCGCCAATGCGTGCTGTCTTCTCTATTATTTCCACATCCACCTCTCTTTTCTTGAGCGTATGTGCTGCTGTCAATCCTGTCAGACCGGCACCGATAACGACGGTGTGGCGAAAACGTTGATTATCTTGTTGCATATCTTGCGAGATTATATCCTAATCGGTTATGAATTATATGGGTTTTGAAAATTTCTTTGTGGTGTTTTGCATCATCCTATCCAAGGCTGCCGCCACATTGCGAACAAAGGGCGAGCCTTCTTGCGTCATGGTGATATGGTCGGAAGAGAAGTCGATGAGACGGTCGGTTGCCATCTCTTGCAACACGTTCTCGTCATAATGCAAAGCCGCTTTCACCGCATCCACAGAGAGACAGAGCCGGTTTGCCAACTCGTTCCAATTCACATAATAATTGCACATGAGGCATTCGATGACCTCGCGAGCCACTTTCTGCCAGTCGGTCAAGGCATAACCTTTCTCTATACACAATTTTCCGGCCTTTAAATTCTCTATATATGTCTTCACATTCTTGGTGTTTTGAGCGTATGCTCCATCCAACTGACTGATGCCGGAAACACCCAAAGCATAGACTTGAGCAGTGATGCGACGCGGACAATATCCTTGAAAATTGCGATGCAAAGCTTTGTTTTCTAAGGCAACTTGCAAATCGTCGTCGGGACGAACAAAGTGGTCCATACCTATAGGGCAATAACCTGCATCGGTCAACAAGGTGCGAGCACGATTAAACATCATCAGTTTGTCCTCATGGGTGGGTAGTCCGGCCTTTTCCAAAATAGTTTGACTCTTATACAACCAAGGCACATGAGCATAGCTGAAAGTAACCAATCTGTCGGGCGAAAGCCGGATGGCGTGCTCTATTGTCTGCGAAAACGAATCGACAGTCTGTTTGGGTAAGCCATAGATAAAATCGAAATTGACTCTTGCTCCATTTGCTCGCAAGATATGCAGAATATCTTCCACGGGCAGCAACGACGGTCTACGATTGACAGTATGCAACACCTCATCATTAAAATCTTGTATCCCCAAGCTATAACGAGTAAAGCCACACCGGGTGAGGTATTCCCAATCGTCCTTTTGCAAATAACCGGGATGGCATTCGATGGCAATTTCCGGCTGTTCGATAACATCAAAAGCCGAGAGCAAATGCTCGTTGACGGCCTTGATATAATGGAGCGGCATCGACGACGGACTGCCCCCTCCGTAGTGTATCTGCGATATTCTCCGGTCTTTGGAGAGATGAGGCAACAAGAGGTTTATCTCTTGATGAATTGCTTGAAAATAGGCTTCGATGCGGTCATCCTTTGCCATTGCCATCGAGTTGCATCCACAATAGTGACACAGATGACGGCAAAAAGGCACATGGATATAAAACGAAATATGGTTGTTGGGTGCATCGTTAGAAGCCTTCACCATATCGAGATACTGTTCGTTGGTGAAATCTTCAAAATAGTTGGCAGTGGGATAACTCGTATATCTCGGCACCGGCACATTATACTTTTGTATAATATCGTCTGTCATTCTTATTCGTTTAGCTTATAATACAAAAAACCTTGTCAAACCATACTTCAAAAAACAAACTTTGAAAGTATGGTTTGTACAAGGTGTGAAATATCAATGGGCAAGTTCAAAAGCTTGTTTTTGTCTTGTCAATATCATTAATCGTTTAATCTAAACACCAAGGAAGTGCCTATCATAAAGGGTTTTCCTTGCTGTGCATACTTAGCCGAAGACTGGAAAGCATAGCTCATATAGCGGGCGTTGGTGGTGTTCTTGGTCCACACTTCCCATGTGAAACGACCCTTGGTGGCTGCCACTTTCAGATTGAGCAGTGCATAAAAGGGTTGCTTCAAAGTGTTGTCTTCGTTCCAATATATCTTTCCCGCCCCTGTAACAGTGGCGTTAAACATCAGTCGGTCGATACAATTACCCACGTTCTCTAAGGTATAATTCGCCATAAAAGCCATTGTTTGGCGAGGCACCATAGGCAACATATTACCTGTAAAGCTTTGCTTTTCGTTCTTTACATAATTCAAGAAGCGGGCATAGGTATATCCATAGTTGGCCTGCAAGTCCAAACCTTTCACCACACGGGCAGTGAGAGAAAGTTCCCATCCCTTGCTATCTGAATGACCTGCATTGTTGATAATATTTCCTACACCGGGTACGATGGTTGTTACTTGCTGGTTTTTCCAGTCGATATAAAACACACTTGCCTCGGTGAGTAACTTGCCCTTGAACCATGAAAGTTTAGTACCCAACTCATAATTCCAGTTATATTCAGGGTCGTAAACGCGTTGGTCGTCGGTCTTGAATGTGGTATTAAAACCTCCTGCCTTATATCCACGAGACACAGAAGCATAAACCATCTTGTCAGTTCCCAACTTCTGACGCAACGTAAACTTAGGAGTGAACTGATTGAAATGCAACTTACTATCGAATGTTTTTTCTGAAACAGGTGTAGAAGCGGTACTCAATGTATAACGAAAGCCTTCATAACTGCTCTTCGCACTTTCATAATCGTAACGCAATCCCACAGAAGCACTCAAGCCATTCGTTATATCATAGGTCGACTGATGATAAAAAGCCAAGCCCCAAGTGGGCGTATCGTAAAACTTAGGTGTGCTATAATCTTTAGAGATATACTGAGTTTCCACCTCATTATTCAGTTGTTGATGAAATGCAAAGGCACCAACAATCCAGTGATAGCGTCCCTTTGAAGGTAAAGAACGCAAGGTAAATTCCTGACTAACCAATGTTTGCTTCAAGCCGGTGGAAACATAATAAAGGTCTTTGGGTGTGAAGTCTTGATCAATTTTTTGCCTATCCTTACTATGTTGGAAAGAAGTCTGACTGCTGAACTTAAACCAGCTACCTTCGTAGAGCCAGTTCATGCCGGCCGAAATGAGGTTACGGCGATAAGACCCATAGCGATTATAGTTAACCTTGTCCACCGTATTATTCTCTGAATCGTACACTCCGTATGGATAGCCTCCTTGCGTAGAGTGGTCGAAAATAACATTCATCCGCATTGTCCAAGCATCAACAGGCTTCCAAGCGAGTCCTAATCTACTTGAAAAAGCATTGATATCGTCGGCTTTCTCACCAGTAAACACGTTATTAAAGAAACCATCATTACGACGATAATTAGCAGAAACGGAAAGTCCGAAACGATTGGTGAGCTTACCATAGTGGTTCACACCCAACTGCACATCATTGCGTGAGCCATAACTAACACGAGCAATGGTATTTTGATATTCGAGTGGTGAATAAGTATAAATATTGATAAGTCCACCTGTAGAGTTTCGTCCGTAAAGCGTACCTTGTGGCCCTCTCAAGATTTCCAAACCACTAATTCCGGCCAAGTCCATATCCATCACCGAGCGATCGAAATAAGGCATGCCATCGACATATACGCCCACTGAAGGCGAATTGACCTTGGAACCGATACCACGAATATAGATGGGGGAAGTCTGACGAGCACCATAATCGGGCATAAAGAAGTTGGCAAGCATACCGCTCACATCTCTGATACCAGTCAACTCATTATTATGAATCATTCTACTGCCCAAAGTAGCCACCGACATCGGTGCATCTTTAGCTTGTTCTTGTTTAAAACCATTAACGACAACTTCATCCAATGTTTGTCTACTGACAACAGCTGTATCCAAATCAGTAGCAAAAAGTCCCAAGGTTAAGAGTAATCCGCTTGATAAAAAAATCATTCTCATGCTTTTGTATTATTTGTTTATGAGTGCAAAATTACACCATCCGTTCTAAAGGTACAATCATCATTTATATGGATTTTTAACAAAAAAAGCTTGTTTCAATAGCATAATATCCCTCACCCCACCCTCACATCACTTATCGTCAGTCAGTGGTTATGCTAACTGCAATATCATACTTGCTTTCAAATGCAGACGTGCTGAACATCATCCGTGAATGTCATAAAAGACAAACGGCAGTTCCTTGCCGACCTTTGTATTCTTTAAAAGAACGATTCTAACTCGCCCGATAAAGTGATGTTACAATCCATTTGTTTCTGAAATGAAAAAATTGAAAAAACAAGAGGATAATATTCTTATACTCATCCTACGACCAACAGTTTTCCAATTCTTTCGTTTCTATTGTTATATTATACTTCCTCCGAGAAATTAAGTTGCTGAATGGCAATATCCAACTTTCTTAACTGCTGTGAATAACCGTCTATTGTCTTGTTCAAATCCTTCACATCCACGGTTGACACAAACTTGATTTCAGAACGTGAATAACGGTCTTGCGATTGCGAAGCCGTGGTGAAGACTTCTCTTAACACGCCAATACGTTTGAGTAAGACCTCACGTTCAGCCAACATTTCAGTTAAACTTTTTCCATCTTTCACGATGCGGATATTGGCTTCATTGATCTTAAGGATAAGGTTTTGAAGTTGATTAAGACAGGTATTCAACTCTTTCAATAATTCAGAAGGTTGCTCTGCCGGCTCATCTCCTTCCTGAATCTTGGCATTCCTGCACAATCGAACCTGCAATTGGTCAATGCGTTTCTGCAAATCCTTACGAATACTCAATGCTTCTGCTAATTTCATTACTTGCTGTTTTTATTATTTTTTGTACAAATATAAACAATAATATAATATATAAGGATAGATAAAGACACTTTTCTCTATTATTGTTATACACCATCCTCCTGATTTCCATAGACTACAAACAAGTCAAACTCTTGCCCAAAACCTTAAAAAGCCTTACCTTTGCAGTGTTTTAAACATAAAAAACATGAATAAATTAACTTTTAACAACCGACAGACCATTAGGTTTAAGCACTTCTCGCGTAGAGGTTATGCCTTGTTCTCGTGCTTGGGAAAAGAAGTAATTGTAGGCACTTTGAGTGTTGCTACGCTGTCGTATGCTAAGGCAGAAGGTATCAGCACACGTCCTATGATGGCTGAAGATTCCCTAAACAGACAAGAATTGAAGCTCGACGAGGTGGTGATTACAGGTTCACGAGCCCCGCTCACTGCATTGCAGTCGGCCAAAATCGTTACGGTCATCACTCGCGATGATATCCATCGTGCGGCGGCGACAAGTGTTAACGATGTATTAAAATTAGCTACAGGCGTAGATGTCCGTCAACGCGGTGGCTTTGGTGTACAGACGGACATATCCATTAACGGTGGAACGTATGACCAAGTAACCATTCTATTGAATGGTATCAACATCAGTAATCCTCAAACAGGTCATAATGCTGCCGATTTCCCTATTTCTCTCGACGACATAGAACGTATAGAAGTGCTGGAAGGAGCATCTGCACGCGTCTTTGGTTCATCAGCTTTCAGTGGTGCCATCAACATCATTACCAAAGCCGATGCCGGCAAGCATGTACAAGTTTCGGCAGAAGGGGGGTCATTCGGAACATGGGGTACGCGTGCCAGAATCAGCTTCTCGCCCAACGATTGGCGAAATAGTGTGAGCGGAGGTTATGCACAATCAGACGGCGGAACCATCAACACACAGTTTAAAAAACGCCATGCCTACTATCAAGGTAGTTACTCCTTTGCTCATGCCGACTTACATTGGCAAGCCGGGGTAATATCTAAAGATTATGGAGCGGGTACATTCTATGGCATCAAGAGTAACGACCAATACGAAGAAACGCGTCGTTTTATCATCTCTGCAGGTGCCGACATTCATGGTTTACCTGCTCAAATGGTTGTCACACCCACAGTTTACTGGCATAAAAATGCCGACCATTATCAATGGTTGAAAGGCAAAACAGGGGCTAAGATGGGTGAAAACATTCATAAAACCGATGTGTATGGTGCTTCGCTTAACACGCACTTTACATGGATTGGCGGAAAAACAGCCATTGGAGGAGATGTACGCAAGGAGGTGATTTATAGTACGGCATATGGCGAAACGCTACCTACCGACCAATGGAAATCAATCTCCGGTTCGGACAGACAATATGAACGACGCGGAGAAAGAACCAATACCTCGCTCTTCATAGAACATAACGTAATACTCAAACAATTCACTTTGTCGGCAGGATTATTGGCTAACCGCAACACATGGTTAGGCGACAGTTTCCGTTTTTATCCGGGTATCGACCTGTCTTATCGTCCTACAGAGCATTGGAAGATAGTGGCTTCGTGGAACAAAGCCCTCCGCCTACCCACTTACACCGACCTCTATGTGAGCAATTCGGCACAAATGGGCGACTTAAACCTGCACCCCGAGCGTGTGTCTACTTTCAAACTGGGTGCTCGTTATCGTCAAACCGGCTGGGAAGTGGTGGTAAACGGTTTCCATAGTCAAGGCAGAAATATGATTGACTGGGTGTTTGAAACTGCCGAGTCCACTCGTTATCATGCCTTGAACATCGGCAAGCTGGACAATATGGGAGCGTCTCTCGATGCCACTTTGCATTTGCCCGAGCTCCTGCCCCACTCTCTTATAACAAAGGTAAAGGTGGGATATGCCTATATTCATCAGCAACATGAGACGGAGCATGCTATCCATCGCTCGCTCTATGCCTTGGAATATCTACGCCATAAGTTAGTGGCAAATATCGACCATCGCATCGTTTCGCATCTCTCGGCTTCGTGGTCACTTCGCTGGCAACAACGCATGAACGGCTTCCATCCATATACAAAAATCGATTGTAAACTACAATGGACTACGCCCAGGTATCAACTTTATCTGCAAGCCGATAATTTGACGGCCCACCGATATTATGACATTGGCGGTGTGCAACAACCGGGATTGTGGATAATGGCAGGCGGAAGCGTTAAACTAAACTTCTAAATAGAGTTAGTTTTTGAGTTGGTGAGTTTTTAAGTTTGTTAGTTTGGGATTGATTGGCTTTTGAGTTTTCTTATTCGGAAGTTAATCATGAGATGGTGAAATATTCATTCTCACCCAAAAGACTTCAAAGCAATGTTCTTTTCTCATACTTCTAAAGGGTGCTTTTCTGCCATGGCATAGCTCAAACAAGTTTGACTCTGCTCATTTGGCTTAACAAAACACTCTTTGAAAACTCATCAACTCAAAAACTTACATCAAAACTTCTTTAATCTAATTTTCACCAAATTGCTACTCAAAATCATGGTAGAGCCGGTGAGTTGTTCCACTTTCCAATCCATCGTAAGCTCATGAATGCCATACACTTTTAGCATATCGGCAGCGGTCAGTGGTTGATTTCCTTTATCACGGTCATAGAGTTGTGGATCTGACAATACCAATCGGTCGCCATTCCTATTAAATCTCATCACCACAGGAATATATCCTATTTTCTGATTAGACAGCGTCAAGATCTTACCTTGTACAGCCCAAAAGAGCAGTTCGCCCGACAAGTCGTTCGTACCACCTGTTGCCAAGGTATCTATCTGTTCAAGATGCCAATACCCATCCAGTTCTCCGTTGCTGCTAGCGTCTAATTCGCATGCGGCCAAACCAAACCACACGCATACAGCTACTGCCATTAATCTCCATCGTCTCATTCCTCTTCTCTTATTTAAAGATGCCACGCTTACTTACTTTAATTCCGAAACCATAATTGTTTCCTAATATCCTTCCATTATCCATACCACATACGCCTGTGAAGCTCCAGCCGTTCTCCAATCTATAAACAGCCTCCAGCATCACACTTAAATTACTTTTCTTTTTATTATATGGCAAGTCGTAGGTTCCCCAACCATTTTGATAAGTGGTTAACAAGCGATAACCCAATCGCTCGGTGGGTTGCCCCGACAAACCCAGATGAAAAGCCACAAAGCGACTATTCTGTATATTAATCACCCCATTGTCATTATACAAGGGCGAGCGATACAAGGGAGTACCCATCACTTGTCCCCAATGCTGCCATCCAGTGTAAACATAGTGGTTGTAATAATTGTCTCTACCACTGATATGATCACTCATTGTGGCATTATGGTCGTGATAAACCGGACCACTCTGATATTTAGAATAGACATATTCAAAGACCAATTCTCGCAACCAATTCCGGTGTTTGAAGTTGAGTTCAAAACCCAACAGCCAGTCTTTCAAGTCGTAAACAAAAAACTTTCGCTTTTCCTTTACATTCCAGTTCTCACCACTGCCATAGCCATCGTAATCGAGTTGTAACATCGACGAGTGATCTTCAAAATATTTTTCGGCGTATAATCCCAACCTCCAATCATCGGCATCGTAGTTGACTCTTGCCATCCACGCTCCCAACTGATTGCCTTCAGCATTTTGGAAGGCAGTTCCTGCCTCTACCACTTCACCTCCTCCAGGCAGAAAAGCCTGCCACATTGCTTTCAAGCCTGTGCGTCCTACCACAGTTTCCATCGTGCCATCGCCAAGCGGTCGGTAAGCAGTACCGCCAAAAGTGGATGCCATCTCCAGCCCCAACTCCAACGATAAGGGCATAAAACGCTCTTCGTTGCCAATCTTGAAGTATCCCGCCTTACTATGAAACAGCACCTTGTCAGCGTATTTTGTTTTCTGTGAAGTAAATTCATGCTGCCAATTATCGTCGGTCATTTGCCCGTATGCAATATGGCCCTTGAGATGTAACCAGCCCTTACCAAAGGGTAGCGTCCAATAATCAGCCAAAGCCAAACGCACTTGCGGCACGGGTCGGGCATTGATACCTAATGCTTGAGCACCCGAACTAAGCCGATTATTCTTCAATTCCATATCATGCTCCTTACTTCCCACCGTTAGTGTACCATGCAACCAACGCAGTTGGGCAAAAGCCTGTTGCACAATGAGTTTACTGGTAAAGCCATAAGCCACAGCAGCATCCACACCATAACCCACTCCCCACTTGCGTGCAGAATCGACAGAGAGCGGCCTTATCAACGCTCCTCGCAAAAACCCGTTGCTGCTTTCCAACGAGCTCAAACCATGCTTGTTGGCATTCATCCACAAGGGAGTATGCCCGATGGATTGCATCACCGATGCTTCAGCACGATAAGATATGCCTTTTCCTAAATCCAATTTCTCTGCATGGGTGGCCCCTTCCCATGCTTGTGCCATGCCACTTGCCGATAACGAGAGCAACAGACCTATAAAAGTGGTATTTATCTTTCTCATAATTATAATAACGTCAATAATTCCACATTATTATATGAGAGTTTTGAGATGATGAGTTTTTGAGAGTTTCAAGTTGAACTATGCAAGAAACAGAAACACCCTACACAAGGAATCGCCCAACAAGAATGAATCAAAGACAGAGCAATTCAGCCTTAATTGCAAGGCTATTCAGCCCTAATTGTCTGCCAATTCAGCCTAAAATGCAGGGCAATACAGCCTCATTTGATTGGAGAAAACCATTTGCTTGCCTAACGATATACCTTCAATCATTCCACAAAATGCATCAACTCAAAACCAACAAACGTCCAATTCAAGCTTATTTTTCCCATCAACTATAGGGATTTTCCTTTAGCTGTTTAGGGAAAAACCTTTTTGCAGACACTTCTTTCCACTTAACTTTGCAACATCGAAAGATAAATGTTGTCTGTGAGCAAACGGGGAATAACCATTCCACCACTTGCAAACGATAAGAATGAATTAAACTGAATTATCAACAATTTAAAAATTACAGTTATGAAGAAGATATTAATAGCTTTAGTAGCATTTTTCGCATTATCACTTTCAGCCAATGCGATGAGTTATGAACAAGCACGTCGTCAGGCTCTCTTCCTCACAGACAAGATGGCATACGAGCTTAATCTTACAGACGAACAGTATGAAGCTGCATATGAGGTTAACCTCGATTATCTGATGAGTATCAACACTTACGACGAATTATACGGAGTGTATTGGCAACATCGCAACACGGAATTGAGCTACATCCTCTTCGATTGGCAATACCGTTCGTACTTGGCAGCCAACTATTTCTATCGCCCCCTCTATTGGGACTCAGGCTATTGGAGATTCAGAGTGTACTCTCGCTATCCTCACAGAGATTACTTTTACTTTGGCCAACCTCGCTTTTATGTAACTTATAGAGGTAGCAATTGGAGAAGTTATACATGGCGTGACAACCACAACTACAGCCGCTATCACAACCGCCAATTTGGTAATGGAGGACGCTTTGGCATGAGAGACGGATACAATCGTGGCGATTACCGTAACAACAGTCGCGTATTCGATAACGACCGCCGTTCAACCAGAAGCTACGGCAACGGCAGTTCATCTTACGACAATGGCTATAACAATGGTCGTTTTGGTGGTGCAAGAAGAAACAATGATGTCAACCGCGGATAC
>JALEWR010000064.1 GCA_022783515.1 Prevotella sp. | reverse complement strand
CGGTCTGTAAACCATAGTTCCAATTCTTCGATGGCTCTCGAGGAGATGGGAACAAGGCGTTCTTTACTACCCTTACCCATGATGCGGAGAAAGCGTTCGTGAAGGTAGAGGTTGGAGAGCTTGAGACTGACTAACTCGGATACACGCAGTCCGCAGCTGAAAAGCACCTCGATAATCGCTTTGTTACGCTGTCCTTCCCATTTTGTGAGGTCGATGGCTTGTTGCAACATATCCACTTCGACGGCCGATAGAACATCGGGCAGATGGCTGCCGATGCGTGGCATCTCAAGCAATTCGGTGGGGTCTGCCTCGATATATCCATCCATGAGCAGGTAGCGATAGAACGATCGCACACCACTCAACAAGCGTGCTTGCGACCGGGGGCTGATGCCTTGTTCGTGTAGGGTGGCTGAGAAGTGGGTTAAGTGGTCGAGCTTGAGTTGCAAGATATCGAGTTGGTGAGTATGGGCATAGCGTATCAGCCAGTCCAAGTCGTGCCGATAGGCCTCCAAGGTGTTGGCACTATAGTTACGCTCCAATTTCAGGTAACGTAAGTAGCGTTTCACGATATTCGCTGTTGTCAACTCTTCGCTTTTCATCTTTTTTTGTACATTTGCAATATATTCGTAGGCAAATGTACGAAAAAAGACGGATAAAAGAAAGCCGGGCTTGCCCGGACAGATGAGCCGGAGCTTCTGGAATGGTCTAAGATGACCTTGGCAATCCGAAAAAGGCAAGGGAGCGTAGGAAAACCGGCCCCATCCGCTCACTTCAAAAACTTAAAAGCAATGAGAATACAAATCATCAATGGCCCGAACCTGAACCTTTTGGGGGTTCGTGAACCCGGAATTTATGGTGACAGCTCGTTCGAGAGCTATCTGGCATCTTTGAAGAAAGAGTTTCCCGAGGTGGAAATAGACTATATGCAGAGTAATGTGGAGGGCGAACTCATCAACCGTATGCAGGAGGTGGGTTTCCAATATGATGGCATCATACTCAACGCCGGGGCTTATACACATACCAGCGTGGCTCTGCACGATTGCATTCGTTCTATACAAACACCTGTCGTTGAGGTGCATATCTCTAATGTACACCAACGCGAAAATTTTCGTCATCACTCAATGATTGCCGCTGCTTGTCGGGGTGTTGTCTGTGGCTTCGGTCTCGACTCTTATCGTTTGGCTCTTATCTCCTTTCTCCATGCTCAATAAACAACAACGCAAGTATCAACGGCAGCATCCCGATACACCTCCGGTTGAAAAAGAAAAGCTAAAGGATGGGGTGACGGAACATTCTTCTGCACACGAGAAGGCTTTGGAAAGTTATGTCCTGGCATGTAGCGATGAGGAGGGCGACTACCTGCACCGTCTCTATCGTGCCACCAATATACACACCGTGCATGGACGTATGGCGAGCGGACATTTGCAGGGTCGACTTCTTCGTATGTTTGTAAAAATGGTAAACCCAACCAATATCCTTGAAGTGGGAACATTCAGCGGCTATAGTGCGATATGCCTGGCGGAAGGCTTGGCGGAAGGGGGAAAGGTGTGGACCTTTGAGATTAACGACGAACAAGAAGACTTTACGCGTCCCTGGATTGAGCAGTCGCCGGTGGGCGATAAAATAAACTTTATCATTGGCAATGCCATCGAAGAGGCCCCACGCTTGGGTATCACCTTCGACATGGCCTTTATCGATGGTGATAAGAAAACATATATCGAAACATACGAGATGGTGTTGGGCGTTATGAGAAGTGGCGGCATCATTCTTGCCGACAATACGCTGTGGGATGGTCATGTGGTAGACGAGGCTTACAGCAATGATAAGCAGACACAAGGCATCGACAGGTTTAATCGCCATGTGGCAAAAGATCCAAGAGTGGAACGGGTGATGATACCGCTGCGCGATGGACTGACGGTGATAAGGAAGAAATAGATTTCTCTCCGGTCTCTCCCAAGGAGGGATGATTGTTGAATTGATAGGTTACAAACGCATTTTTGGAGGAACGAAAAAAGAACGATACCTTCCCCCCCACACACAACTTTTCATTATATTTTGAAAAACGCCAAAGAATAAATAAAGCAACGGCATACACTATCTTTCACAACAGAAAATAGGTATATCGTTGCTTTAATATATCTCGGCTTGATTCTCTCCTCCTTGACAGAGGGAGGGCTTGTTCACCTTACGAAAGTCCTACAATCACGCCATTCTCCACATCAATTCTTTCTGCCTGCGGACTCTTAGGCAATCCGGGCATACGCATGATATCGCCGGCTATGGCCACAATCATCTCTGCACCGGCATTGATGACAAAGTCGCGAATGGTGATGTCGAAGTTGGTGGGCATACCATATGCCGTAGCATCTTCCGAGAACGAATATTGAGTTTTGGCAATGCACACAGGGAAATGGGTGAAGCCCAATTCGGCAATGCGAGCCAATTTTTTCACTGCTGCGGGTTTTAGCACGATGTCATTGGCACCATAGATGTTGCGTGCCACCTTACGCACCTTATCTTCTACGCTGTCTGTATCGTTGTACATCAACTTCAATTCGCCCGCCGGTTTGTTTTCGATGGTGTCGACCACAAGGCGAGCCAAATCTTCTGCACCTTGTCCGCCATCGCCAAAGGCGGTGTTGATGGCAAAGCCCACGCCCAGTTTGTCGCAGTGTTCTTTTACCAAAGCCAATTCCTCGTCGGTGTCGGTGGCAAAGCGGTTGAGGCATACCACTACCGTCTGTCCATAGGCTTGCATATTGGCAATGTGCTTGTCCATATTGGCCAAGCCCTGACGAATGCCGTCGAGGTTGGGCGTCTTTATGTCTTTCACGTTCACACCGCCGTGCATCTTCAACGCCTGTGCGGTAGCCACCAGCACGGTGAGCTTGGGCTGGATACCCGCTTTACGGCATTTGATGTCGAAGAACTTCTCTGCTCCGAGGTCGGCACCGAAGCCTGCTTCGGTAATGGCATAATCGCCGTAGGTCATCGCCATCTTTGTGGCAATCATACTGTTACAGCCATGAGCGATATTGGCAAACGGACCACCATGAATAAACGCAGGTGTATGTTCGATGGTCTGCACCAAGTTGGGTTGTATGGCATCGTGCAGAATAGCTGTGATAGCACCTGCCACACCCAAGTCTTTTACGGTGAAAGGCTTTCCTTCGAGGGTGATGCCCAAGAGGATGTTTTCGATGCGACGGCGTAAGTCTTCCTCATCTTTAGCCAAACAGAATATTGCCATGATTTCGGAAGCCGGTGTGATGTCGAAGCCTGCTTGTGCAGCGATGCCGTCGGTGCGATTGCCCAAGCCGCTGACGATATTTCTTAGGTTGCGGTCGTTCACGTCGAGTACACGACGCCACAAAATTTCTTTCATGCCGAAGCCCTCGTCTTGGTGCTGATAAATATAGTTGTCGAGCAAGGCTGCAATCATATTATTGGCAGAAGTGATAGCGTGGAAGTCGCCGGTGAAGTGAAGATTAATTTTCTCCATGGGCAACACCTGTGCATATCCGCCACCTGCCGCACCGCCTTTCATGCCGAAGCAAGGGCCTAACGAAGGTTCGCGAAGAGCCACTACCGCATTCTTTCCGATGCGGTTTAAACCCAAAGCCAAGCCCACGCTCACGGTTGTCTTACCGTTTCCGCTCTTAGTGGGAGTAATAGAAGTTACGAGAATGAGGTTAGATTGTTTCACCTTTTCGTCGTCGATCAACGCGTAAGGCACTTTGGCAATATGCTTGCCATAAGGTTCTAACTGTTCGGTAGGAATGCCAATCTTTTGAGCAATCTGTCCGATAGGTTCCAAAGTTGCTTCGTGAGCAATTTCAAAGTCGGTCTTCATAAATTGTGATATTAGTATGATTAAAGCCCAAAATTAAAAGAAAAAGCAAGACCAAGCAAGAAATAACGAAAAAAAGCAACGTTTTTGTTAAGTCAAATGAGCAAAACCAAGCTTACTTGAGTTATGCCATGGCGAAATGGGTTGATGAGCTTGCGAGTAAGATGCACTTTTTGAAGAACATAAAAGAACCCTAATCAGTGATAAGACCGATTAGGGTTGGATGTAGGTGTTGTTGCTTTCTCTTTCCGTTTCCAGACGATAGAAGCTTGTCGGGTTCTTCTCTTTCCTTGCAGTCGGAGCTGTTAGAGGTTAGCTGTTTTGCTCGCAGAAGTACTGAATAATGGCAGGCTGCAGGGGGAAAGCAAACTTCAGGGGCAAGAGGACTTTAGCCTTTTACTATTATGGTTTTGCCCGCTTTGCCTTTAATTTTCTTTATTTTACCATTATAATGGAGGGTAGTGGTTTTTCCAGCCTTGTTCTTGACCTTTGCCCAAACCACCTTACCGTCTTTCCATTTCATGTCGATTTCAAAGCCACCTCTTGCACACAGACCTTTTACCTCGCCACTGTTCCATGCTTGGGGCAGGGCGGGGAGGAGGTGGATGCCGTCATGACTTTGAATCAGCATTTCGCAAACACCGGCCACTCCACCAAAGTTGCCATCGATTTGGAAGGGAGGGTGAGCATCGAAAAGGTTGGGATAGGTTCCCCCGCTACGTCTGAAATCAGGACCTTTATACTTTTCCGGCGAGACGTAAGTCAAGAGTTTTTGATAAATCTGATAAGCTTTCTCACCGTTTTTGAGTCTTGCCCATAGGTTAATACGCCAGCCGGTACTCCATCCTGTAGAGTTGTCGCCCTTCTGAACAAGTGTCTGTCTACAAGCTTCTGCCAAATCGGGTGTCTGCTCGGGTGTGATATGCGACCCGGGATAGAGTCCGATGAGATGGGTTTGATGACGATGTTTCGGGTCGTAGTCTTTCCAATCATGGTACCATTCGTTGAGATCGCCTTCCTTTCCAATGGTGTAAGGGCGGAGGCGAGCCAAGGTTTCTTCCAGTTTCTTGCCGTATGCTGTGGTTTTGCCATGCACCAATTTCTCTGCTTGGATGGTGTTTTTGAACAGCTCTTTAAGTATGGCAAGGTCGGAAGTACCGCCATAGTGGGTCATGCCATGATAGCCTTTGTCGGTGATATACTCGTTTTCGGGCGATGTGGAGGGTGCTGTGATGAGTTCGCCCGGTTGGTGGGGGTTCTCAATAAGCCACTCAAGGAAGAAGTCGGTCGAGCCGACCATCAGCGGATAGAGTGTATTTTTGAGATATTCTTTATCCTGTGTAAAAGCATAATGCTCCCACATATTGCTCAAGAGCCACGCACCACCCAAGTTCCAGTTGGCCCATTCGGGTAATTCCCGCTTCTCTCCCACAGGGTTGGTCATACACCAGAGGTCGGAATTGTGGCTCGAACACCATCCTTTATCAATGCCATAATAGTTCTTGGCAGAGTATTTCCCGTTTTCAGACAAGGCTTTCACGAAATTGTTGAGTGGCATTGCCATTTCGGCTAAGTTAGCCACAGGCGATAACCAATAGTTTTCTTCCAAGTTGATATTGATGGTATAGTTGCTTCGCCAAGGAGCCCATTTGTGTTCGTTCCACAAGCCTTGCAGGTTGGCAGGAATGCCCGGGGTGCGTGAAGAGGATATGAGAAGATAACGACCAAATTGGAAGTACAGCACTTCGAGGTAGCGGTTGCCTTCGCGTTTGTCGGTATAGTCTTTGAGTTGTTGGCTGGTGGGGCGAACGTTATCGAATTTCTCGCCATCCAGAGACAGAGAAACACGAGAGAAGAATTGCTGATAGTCGGCAATATGTCGCTCTCTTAATTGCTGATAGCTATAGTTTTCGAGATGCCAGAGGTTGTCGGTTGCCTTCTCTATATAGGCTGCACCTTCTGTAACAGGGTGCTTGTCGTAGCCATTAAAGCTGGTTTCGTTGACTACATAGATAACGGCTTCGCTTACATTTTTCAGTGTCAGCGTACTGTCGGATGCTGTCACCTCACCGCCAATGTTCTTGACTTTGAGCATATTGCAGAAGTGTACGCTATTGTTAGGGTCGCCCACAGCATGCCCGGTCATGGTTATTTGCTTGTTATTGCCGGCTTTTGCTTGGTGAGGGATGATAGAAGTGAGACTGATGGTAAGATTGAGAGCCGCCGCCTTGTTGGCAGTAAGTCGGATAGCTACCATCTTATCGGGATGCGAAACAAAGTATTCGCGATTAAAAGTAACGCCATTCTTTTGGTATCTCACCTTGGTTAAAGCACTGTCCAAGTTGAGCTCTCTATAATATTGCGTAGCGTTGCCTGTGGTATTGAGGTCATTGATAAGAATTTTTCCCAATGGTTGATAGTAGGCCGAGTTATGCCCTTGTACGAAACGCTGTAACGAGTCGGCAGTTTTATAATCTTCGTTGAACAATGCTTTTCTGATTTCGGGAATCCATTTGCTGGCTCCTGCATCTTCGTTACGATTCACAGGTTTGCCTGTCCACAAGGTAATATCGTTCAAGTGGATAACATCTTGTTCCACACCGCCATACACCAATGCACCTAGACGTCCGTTGCCCATGTGCAACGACTCCTCAAAGAAGGTGGCAGGTTGGTCGTACCATAATTTCAAAGGTAATGCTTTTTGTGCCAATAGGCTAAGGCTAAAAGCACTGAATAAGCTAATAAGGGATATTATTCTCATTGTTTTGTTGTTATAAGTTGTTGTTGCAAAGATACATTTTTCTTCTCATTTTACAAGAATGTTGACATATACAAAATAAAAAAAAGCATCTCAAAGCTCACTTTGAAATGCCTTTTATATAATGTCAGGATGCTCTTAAGCATCGATATTTGCATAAGTTGCGTTCTGTTCGATAAACTCTCTGCGTGGCTCCACATCGTCGCCCATGAGCATTGAGAATATTTCGTCAGCCTCGGCTGCATTCTGTATCGTTACCTGTTTTAACAAACGAGTGCTTGGATCCATTGTTGTTTCCCACAACTGTTCTGGGTTCATCTCACCAAGACCTTTGTAACGTTGCACATGGATGCTCTTACTCTCTTCCGAACCGTCGGCATATTTCTGAATAAAGGCAATGCGTTGTTGTTCGTTATAACAATATTCCTTCACCTTATTCTTATAGGTACAGAGATACAAGGGTGGGGTAGCAATATAGAGGTGGCCTTCTTGGATGACACGAGGCATAAAGCGGTAGAAGAGCGTCATGATGAGGGTGTCGATGTGCGAACCATCGACGTCGGCGTCGGTCATGATAATGATCTTGTCGTATCTCAGTTTATCGATATTTGCTTCCTTATCGTCTTCGCCTTCAACGCCAAATCTCACGCCGATACTTTGGATGATATTCATTACTGATTCAGCCTCGAACACCTTGTGCCATTGCACCTTTTCCACGTTGAGAATCTTACCTTTCAATGGGAGGATAGCTTGTGTGTATCTGTCACGACCTTGTTTTGCCGAACCACCCGCAGAGTCTCCCTCTACGAGGAATATCTCTGAGGTCTTGGGGTCTTTGTTAGAGCAGTCCGCCAATTTACCTGGCAATCCGCCACCCGACATGGGATTCTTGCGTTGTACGCTTTCGCGGGCTTTGCGAGCAGCGATGCGGGCTGTTGCTGCCAATATCACCTTGTCGCATATTTGCTTGGCCTCTTTGGGATGTTCTTCCAAATAATAGCCCAATGCCTCGCTCACTGCTTGTTGCACAGCACCTGCCACCTCACTGTTGCCCACGTTGGTTTTGGTCTGTCCTTCAAACTGTGGTTCTGCCACCTTAATGGAGATAACGGCAGTAAGACCTTCTCTGAAGTCTTCACCGGCAATCTCAATCTTCGATTTTTCAATCTGTTTGGCGATTGTAGGTTCGTTGTCTGCGTAATTTTTCAGTGTACGCGTCAGTGCTGCACGGAAACCGGTGAGGTGCGTACCACCTTCTATTGTGTTGATGTTGTTGACGTATGTGTGTATATTCTCACTGTAGTCGGTGTTATACATCACAGCCACTTCGATAGGAATGCCTTGCTTCTCTGTTTTGAGATAGATAACATCGTCGAAGAGGTGGGTGCGATGGCGGTCTACATAACGCACAAATTCTTTCAAACCGTTCTCTGCGTAGAAAGTCTTGCTCTTGGTTTTGCCTTCCTCGTCGGGACGTAGGTCGGTGAGATTGATACGCACACCTGCGTTGAGGTATGCCAATTCACGCATACGAGTGGCAATGATTTCCCATTTATAGGTGGTGGTGGTAAAGATGTCGGGGTCGGGCCAGAACTGTTGGCGTGTACCTCTTAGTTCGGTTTCGCCCACAACTTTTACCGGGTAGAGTGGCTTGCCGCATTCGTATTCCTGCTGATAAATCTTTCCGTCGCGGAACACTTGCGACTTCATGTGTGTAGAAAGAGCGTTCACACAACTCACACCCACACCGTGCAAACCGCCACTGACTTTGTAAGAGCCTTTGTCGAACTTGCCACCTGCATGGAGTACTGTCATAACAACTTCCAATGCCGACTTGTGCAGTTTTTCGTGTTCGTCTACGGGGATACCGCGGCCGTTATCTTGTACTGTGATAGAGTTGTCTTCGTTAATGGTAACGTCTATGTCTGTACAGAAGCCTGCCATGGCTTCGTCAATAGAGTTGTCAACCGTTTCGTTAACGAGATGGTGCAGTCCCTTTTCACTGATGTCTCCAATGTACATGGCGGGACGTTTACGCACAGCTTCAAGGCCTTCCAACACTTGGATGTTACTGGCCGAATAATTGTTCTCGTTGTTTTGAATTTCTGCCATTATTGTTTCTAATTGTTATCATGCAAAGATACGAAAAACTTGTGGAAACGTGAAATATTTATCAACGAAAAAAGGTCGTTACGATGTGTAACGACCTTTTCTTTTTCTTTTGTCTTGGATTATCCAAGTTTATTGATATGCAATGCCAAGCTTGATTTCAAGTTAGCTGCCTTATTTCTGTGGATGATGTTTGTTTTTGCCAACTTATCCAACATCTTTTGTACGCTGGGATAAAGTTTAACTGCCTCTTCCTTGTCAGTGAGGGCACGGAGCTTACGTACAGCGTTTCTCATTGTCTTTGCATAGTACTTGTTGTGCAAAGTTCTTGTCTTTGTCTGACGTATTCTTTTAACTGCTGATTTATGATTTGCCATCTCTGTTTATTTCTTTATTTTAGTAGTCCCTAGGAGAGTCGAACTCCTCTTTAGAGAATGAAAATCTCTCGTCCTAACCGATAGACGAAGGGACCATGTCTTGATTTCGGTTGCAAAGGTATAGCGTTTTTTTTATTCCTGCAAGCTTTTCGTGCTTTTTTTTTATTGAAGCACGTTTTTTTTGTAATTTTGTCGTGTTATGATGCAGAAAACTCGTGCTATTGTACTGCGTTCTTATAAATATGGAGAGTCGCAGTTGATTGTTGACATGCTTACTCGTGAGCAGGGCAGGCTCTCATTTATATGTTCGGTTAGCAAGTCGCCGCGTGCCAAATTTCGCCATAACTTCTTTCAACCGCTTTCTTTGTTGGAAATCAACTTCGATTATCGCGAGCGTGCCAGACTGCAACGATTAAAGGAAGTGCGTATTGCTATACCTTATATTAATATACCCTTCGATGCGGTGAAGTTGAGCATTGCTCATTTTCTTGCCGAGTTTGTGGTTTATGCCACGAGGAGCGAACAAGCTAATTTGCCTTTATACAGCTTTGTGGAAACCAGTTTGCAACTGTTGGATCAAACTAATCGGTCGTGTGCCAACTTCCATCTTGTGTTTATGCTGCGGCTTACTCGCTTTGTGGGGTTTTTCCCTAATCTTTCGGATGCCGGTTCTGAATGTTTCTTTGACCTGCGTAATGCCTGCTTTGTGCTAGAACCGCCTCATCACTCCGAATTTTTGTATCCGGTGGAAGCCTCTAAATTGGGTCTGATGATGCGTATGCGTTACGAAACGATGCACCTTTTCGCCATGTCGCGTGACGAAAGAAATCGCTGTGTAGAGCTTATCCTTACCTTTTATAGCCTCCATATTCCTGATTTTCCGGAGATGAAATCGTGGCAGGTATTGAAAGAATTGTTTGTGTAGGCTACGTCTGCTATGGCTTGGCGGCATTTGCGGGTTTGCTGAACTCTGCCTATATTCCCTTCCTTTCTCCTTTGCCTCTTCGGTAACTCACCTATTTGTACCCCGGCCAAGACGATTGCTCCTACACCTATCCACGCATTCTTTATTAATGTGTACGGACTTTGTTGCTCTTTGTTTGATTATGTTGTATATGTCAGACAATGTTTCTATTGAGGTGAAAGTGATGAAGTAAGGAGCAATAAGAATGGGAAGGAATGAATGTACCGGTTGTGTGACTGATACTTTCATTTCTTCCCATTGTCATGTATTGATGTATTTGTAGGCTTCAATCGCTTTTCTTTCTCAATATGTTTAGCTTAAAAGCTTTTTCACGATACCCGAAATAAGGCTTCCGTCTGCCTTGCCTGCCATCTTTTTGCTGGCAAGTCCCATCACCTTACCCATCTCTTTCATGCTGGTAGCACCTGTTTCTGCGATGATAGCCTTCACTTCGGCTTCAATCTCTTCTTCAGAGAGAGGCTTGGGCAGATATTCGTCAATGATGCTCACCTGTGCCAATTCTGCATCAGCAAGATCTTGTCTGCCCTGTTGAGTATAGGTGTTAGCCGACTCACGTCCTTGTTTGGCGAGCTTTTGGAGAATCTTCATGGCATCTTCGTCTGCCAAATTCTCATTAGCTCCGGGAGCTGTCTGGGCTTCGATAAACACCTTTTTGATGTTTCTCAATGTTTCTAATCTCACTTTGTCGCGGGCAATCATTGCCGCTTTGATATCATTGCTTACTTGTTCAAATAATGCCATGGTGTTATTTCTTATTTTTCGTCTGCAAAACTTATTTTACTTTCAAACTTCTCGTCATCGTTATGCTCGGGCGTAACCACCTTTTTTACGTTAGTAACTTTTCTTCTGATGTCTTCCAACTTTTGGTGGGTGCGTGTATAAGTGGGCGAATCTTCCACAGCGAGGATGATGTCTTCGTTGTCTAAATCTTCGGGATTGAAGATATATATGTTGGCATGACGCTTTTTACCAATATTACTAACGCCGAAGCCATAGTAGTCGTCGCGTCTGTTGTCTTTCTTTCTGTCCTCTTCTTCTTTTTGGGCGAGCTTCATTGCTTCTTCGGTTGTTAGCTTGGCATTTCGTTCGCTGAAACCGTCGATATCTTGAATGCCGAAACCTGTGGCGAGGATAGTGACTTTTATTCTGTCGCCAAGCTCGGGATCGGTAGCCATACCCCATTTAATCTCAAAGTCGCGACCAAATTTAGCCATAAATTCATCCACGTCGCTCATCTCCTCCATCATCAGCCCGTTTACATTCTTCTCGCTGCAGAAAGAGATGTTAAGCAAAATTTTCTTAGAGTTAAAGACATCGTTGTCGTTGAGCAGAGGTGAGTGCAGAGCATCGTTGATGGCTTGTTTAACACGACCTTCGCCCTCTCCGTAGCCTGTACTCATGATGGCTACACCACCATCTTTCAATACAGTCTTCACATCGTTGAAGTCAAGGTTCATAAAACCATGATAGGTAATAATCTCTGCAATACTCTTGGCTGCAACACTCAAGGTGTCGTCGGCTTTGGCAAATGCTTCGAGTACGGGTAGGTCCGGATAGATTTGGCGTAGGCGTTCGTTGTTAATTACGAGCAAAGCGTCTACGTTTTTAGCCATTTCTTCTACACCATCGAGAGCTTGGTCAATTTTTCTTTTGCCCTCAAAGCGGAAAGGAATGGTAACAATGCCTACGGTGAGGATGCCCATTTCTTTAGAAACCCTTGCAATGACGGGTGCGGCACCTGTACCAGTACCGCCACCCATACCGGCTGTGATGAATGCCATCTTGGTACCATCGTTGAGCATTCGGCGAACGTCTTCTACACTCTCTTCAGCTGCCTCGCGTGCTTTCTCCGGACGGTTGCCGGCTCCCAAACCTTCTTTTCCTAATTGGAGGTGTACAGGAACGGGCGAGTCGTTGAGTGCTTGATTGTCGGTGTTGCACAAAACGAACGACACTTTGTGGATGCCCTCACGATACATGTGGTTCACGGCATTACCTCCACCGCCACCCACACCAATTACTTTGATGATACTGGGCTCTTTATCGGGTTCTCCAAAATCTACGAAATTATTGAAATGATTATTGTCTGCCATTGTAGTTGCTGTTTTTTGAGATGAATACCTATTGTTTATTCCTCTTCGGTGGTAAGTTTTTTAAGGAAGTCGCCGGTCTTATGCCATATTCTTTTTACGAGGTTAGGACCTTTTGGCTCCTTCTCTTCTTCCTTGTTCTTACCTTCTTCGTTATTCTTGTTCTCTTCTTTTTCCTCTTCTTTGTCTTTATCGTTCAACACCACTTTGATGGTCCCGTCACCGGCCGACGCTGTTGTAGGCGTATTAGTGGGCAGGGGTTGAGGAACGACGGGTTGTGTGGGTTTGTCGCCGAAGAGGTCTTCTGTCAATTCATGTCCTGCACAGTTGAGGTTGCCTTTGGCCAAGAGAGCCAGCACGGTGTTCATCATTCCGTTGTGAGAGGTGATGTCGGTATGGTTGGAATGAATCACTTGATTGACGAAGTTGGCAATTCTCACCTTCTCGATTCCCATTTGTTGGCGGAATGCGGCATCGATATTTTTCATGTTCGAACCACCGCCGGTGAGAACGATACCCGCTAAGAGCAAGCCGTCCAACTCGTCGGGAATTTGGAATTTGACGTTGGCAATAATCTCGTTGAGGCGAGCTTCCACAATATGGTTAAACTTGTTGCTCTCCACTTCATGGTCTGCATTAGCCTGGTATTTTAGCTCTTCATCCTGTTCTTCCGGGTTAGCGTCAGCATATTTCAGCTTTAGTTTTTCGGCATCCTGCTCTTCCATTTGTAAAGAGGTGATGTCGCGGGTGATGTTGGCACTTCCCAAAGGAATGACCGCCAAGTGTCTTAAGATGTTTTTGTGATACACCGACACGGTGGTTGTTTGCGAACCGAGGTCCACCAAGATACATCCGCTGCGGCGTTCGTTCTCGGTGAGTACGCTTTCTGCCAAAGCCAAGGGGGCGATATACATGTCGGCTATGGGTGTGCCTGTGTTTTCCACACATTTTTTCAGACTCTTATAATAGGTGTGTCGGCACAGAATGTTGAGGAAATGGCCTTCCAAGTGAGAGCAAGGTACGCCCACCGGATCCATCTGGAATTGCTTGTCCACCTTATATTCTTGTGTGATGGCATCTAAAATGTCCAAGTCGGGGTAGGGGGTACTGCGGTTGGCATCCATCAGCTGGTCCACCATACTTTGATTGATGATGGTATCTGTGGGCAACTCTTTAATGAGTGTGTTCTTCACACTTCTGATAGATTGACCGCCAACACCCACATATATGTAGGCAATCTCTGTCTTAAGACTGTTTTTGAGCTTACTCACAATATTGGTGATACATTGTAATGTCTTGTCAATGTTGTACACAATACCCTTGCGGATACATGCCGATGCATCCTCTTTGGCGATGGCCATCACCGTCATACTGCCATCTTGGTTTTTCTTTCCTGCGATACCGGTTATTTTGGACGAACCGATTTCTATTGCAACGATAAATTCTTTTGCCATACACTCTATCTTTATCTCGTCTATATTCGTTCTTTTCGTATATCAAGCAACGGCTTGCCTTACACTTTGTCTTTTGTTCTTCTCTTACAGATAATTTGATTGTCAAACTCTACGTTGATATACGAGTATTTGTTCCACCCTGCCTGTGAAAGTCCATATTTATAAAACTTCTCCAGTCGGGTCATTTTTTTATTAATGTATGCTGTTATTAATGCTTGTCGTTCTTGTCGGTTGGCAGCTTCGGGCAGCTCACCTATATATATAATGTGGTTGCCCACGCGTGGCACTAATTCCACTCCTTGATGAGGAAGGATGTTGATTTGCACTATCTGGTTTTTCCAAAAACTACTGTTGACTAATGTCTTGACCAGTGTTGCTATTTGTTCTTGTGCAAATTTTTTGTTTATCTTGCCTGTGGCAATCATCAAATCGGCAGAATACTGCGAATGAGGCATCACCAAGGCGTTGTCATCCAAATAATAGTCTTCTCCGTTTTCTGCTTTCACTCTTAGCAATGGCATTCGCTGAGTGATGGAGATGGTTACGTTGCCATTGATGGTTTTGTGGCAGTGGGCTGTCTTGACAAAGGCACTCTTTTTTAACAAATCTTCTATCTCACGTCCCGAAATCGACACCATCTGCTTGTTGAGTGGGTAGAGCTTGGCTTTGTCCAATCGCTGCTTGATGTCTGTAGCGGTGATAAAGCCTGTGGGCGTCTCGTCTTCGATGTTGATGGTAACGGCTTTGCACACCACATTGGTCTGGTCGGGCTTGTTGAAAGCCGTGAACGCAGCAACGAGATATAATGCCAAGATTATATCTATCGTGATGGTGGTTGTCCGTTTCCAGTTTACCTTCATATGCAGTCTGCTGTCTGATTTCTTATTTTTTTTCTTTGGGGAGTTGATGGGAGTTGTCGGAAGTCAACTTACTACGTTCGTGAAGTTAGCAGACATACACTTTGCCTCAGTATCGTCCATAAAATACCCTTCTTTTTCTATAAACTCCTTTTATTTCTTACTCTCTCCGTCTCAGTATCTCCGCCATTTCGTCGGCTTGACTGTCTAAGTCGCCTGCACCGAGAATAACCAATACGTCGAATGTTCTTGTCTTGATGAGGTCAATAACCTCTTCTTTCTTTATCAGTTCTTTCTCTACCCCTTCCTTTATTTCATCGTAGATGAGCTGACTACTAACGCCCTCGATGGGCAATTCGCGAGCAGGATAGATGTCGCACAACAACACCTCGTCGAGCTGACTCAAGGCCGCAGCAAACTCCTTATAGAAATCGCGTGTGCGGGTATAGAGGTGCGGTTGAAAGATGGCTGTTATCTTTCTGTCCTTATAAAGCTGTTTCAAACTTTTGGCACTTTGATATATCTCTTCGGGGTGATGGGCATAATCGCTGAGAAAAACCAGCTTGTCGGTCTTGATTTTGAAGTCGAATCGACGGTCCACACCGCGATAACTCTCCATGCCTCGTTTCAACTCTTCTGCCGTACAGCCGTTGAGTTGGGCCATAGCCATTGCCGAGATGCCGTTTTCTATGTTGATAGGTACAGGATGTCCCAACTTCACACCGCGGATATTTTCGATGGGCGAGATAAAGTCGAAGACAATTTCGCCATTTTCTATCACAATGTTTTCAGCGTGGAAGTCGCCTTCCTCCAATCCATATTCATAGACCTTAACACCTTCTTTCACTTCCGGAACCAACTCCACCCCCTTGCGGATAATCAATGCTCCGCCTTCTTGTATCAAGGTGGTATAGTGGCGGAAACTTTCCATATAAGCCTCCTTGGTTCCATAGATATCCAGATGGTCGGGGTCGGTCGAGGTGATGACGCTCATCCACGGACGCAACCAATGGAAAGACCGGTCGAACTCGTCGGCTTCTATCACCACAAACTCACTGTCGTCGCTCAATATATAGTTGGTGCCATAGTTCTTGGTGATGCCACCTAAAAAGGCATTACAATCTAAATGACTCTGGTGCATGATGTGAGCACACATCGTAGAAGTTGTTGTCTTGCCGTGTGTGCCGGCAAAGCATAAACCCTTGTTTCCTTGGGTGAGTGTGCCTAACACCTGGGCACGTTTTTGTATTTCAAATCCGCCTTGACGAAAGAATACCAATTCTTGATGCTCGGCAGGGATGGCAGGGGTGTATATCACCAGGCAAGTGTGCGGGTCTTTGCATGCTTGCGGTATGAGGCTTGTGTTTTCTTCATAATGAATAGAAGCCCCCTCTTCTTCCAACTGTCGGGTAAGGTGAGAAGGAGTCTTGTCATAGCCTGCCACAACGATATGTTTTTTGAGGAAATAGCGGGCGATGGCACTCATGCCAATACCGCCTGCTCCTACAAAATATACTGCCTTGATATCTTTCAATTCCATTGCGTGATATTATCTTATACTATCTTGTCTGTGTTTGTTGAGCCAGTTTCACCACCTCTTGGGCGATGATGGCTGCCGAATCTTTCATTCCCAACTGCACGATGTTCGCTTTTAGCCGGGCGAGTTTGTTGTCGTCGCCTACGGTTTGCAGGGCTTCACTGATGAGGTGTTGCGGAGCGTCGGCATCTTTCACCATGATGGCAGCATCTTTTCTTACCAATGCCTGAGCGTTTTTGGTCTGATGATCTTCTGCCACATTCGGACTGGGAACCAATATCACCGCCTTGCCAATTAAGCAAAATTCGGAGATGCTGCTTGCTCCTGCACGGCTGATAACGAGGTCTGCCGCCTTATAGGCCACTCCCATATCGCTGATAAAGGGCATCGCTTGAATCATGGATAAGTCGGTGCGATCTTTCAAAGTCTGTTCAATCGCCTCGTAGTAGAATTTGCCTGTTTGCCATATCACCTGCACGCCACTTTCTTTTATCAAGTCCAGGTTGTGCAGAACACTCTCATTAAGTGTTTTCGCTCCCAAGCTGCCACCTACGATGAGGATTGTTTTCTTATTTGCATCCAAGCCAAATGTCCGGATGGCTTCTTCTCGAGAGATGGTTGTGTCGAGCAACGACTGGCGAACAGGGTTTCCTGTTAAAACAATCTTCTCTTTTGGGAAGAATCGTTCCATGCCTTCGTATGCCACGCATATCTTTTGAGCTTTTTTTGCCAAGAGTTTGTTGGTTACTCCTGCATACGAATTTTGTTCTTGTATCAAGCAGGGGATGCCCATCTTGGCACAAGTGTTGAGCGTTGGACCGCTGGCATATCCGCCCACACCCACTGCCGCCATCGGGCGAAACTCGCGGATGATGTTTTTTGCCATGCGTTGGCTCTTCCATATCTTGTAAAGAACCCGGAAGTTCTTCAGCAGATTCTTGCGGTCGAAACCACAGATGGGCAAGCCTTTGATGTCATAGCCGGCTTCAGGCACACGTTGCATTTCCATTCTGCCTTCAGCCCCAACAAAGAGAATCTGTGCCGTGGGGTGTTGTTCCCTTATGGCATTGGCAATAGACACCGCAGGAAAAATATGCCCTCCTGTGCCACCGCCACTGATAATAATTCTTAGTTCCTTTTCCATATTCTCTGTTGTTATTGTTCATCAATACATGAGATTGTAAGCCAAAGAAAGTCGGCAGCTGTGTATATTTCAATCCTCTGTCGCCCATTTGTGCCTATAGCATTACATGTTATTGCAAAAGTAATCATTTTTTTTTGCAATATTCTGTTTTTTATTTTCTTTTATATGATGCAACGTTTACTTCTTTTGTAATAAGTTGATAATTGTTTGTGACAAATCAAGAAACAATGTCATAGCTAATCCTTTGAAAAGAGTTTGTCGTAGTTATGAAAAGTGGTGTATGTCGTTACTGAAAATAATTGGTTGTTGTAAAAAATAAATGTAAAAAAAATATTGTTATGTTTTTTTTGCTATCTTTGCCATTAAACTTACTTAATAATGAATGTT
Source organism: Prevotella sp. (assembly GCA_022783515.1). Lineage (GTDB taxonomy): Bacteria > Bacteroidota > Bacteroidia > Bacteroidales > Bacteroidaceae > Prevotella. Next base: position 1,488 of record JALEWR010000064.1, on the reverse strand, counting down.
ATTGTGGATTATATCATTGCTATTATATCTGTTTTACTCTACAGTAGTAACTTATTGGCTGCTTCGCAGCAAATAAGACAAGTTGTTTCCTTGGAATATATTACCGATATCAGCTTTAATCATGGGAATATTCAATACCTTGATATTTCCTATAATCCCTGTTTCAGCAATGAAGTAGACTTCGTTCCTGAAAAAATTGACACCATTATTCGAGTAGGAATAGCCAACAATAAGCCTCTAGAAGAAGTTGGAAGACTAAAGTCTATAAGTAATATTATCTACCACAACGATAGTACGAAACAATAGCGGTAATAGTGAGTTCTTTGCAAAGCTCCTTTACAAGAAGAATTTAAGGTATGTCGTTTATTATCTTGTTTTTTGAGTGAATTGAGTTTTGCTGAGATCTCACAGTACAAAAGAACATTAAAAATAGCATAGTATGATGAACAGATTATTTTTAGTATTGGCAGTATCGTTGAGCCTTGCCTGCAACGAGCCGCAAAAGAAGGTTGTGTCAGCAGTACAGCAACAGAAAGTACAGCGGGGTGTAAAGACGAAGCAAGTAAATAAGATAAGGAAAATCAGCAAGCTGGAACAGTTAAGGCGATTGCCCAAGGGTTCGGTCATTTCCTATTGCGACTTGTCTAACGATAACATCCGCCACTTCCCTAATCTCTCGGCTTATACCATCAAGTCGCTAAATCTGTCGCACAATCAATTAGATACTATCATTGTTGCTTATCTTCCCAAAGGATTGGTGAAGTTGGATATGTCGTATAACCAATTAAAGAAAGCGTACTTGTATTTCTCAGATGATGACCGCTTGTCGTTTAAAGCTAGGCGTAAGCGTTACGACACTCATCCACTAAAAGAAATTAAGATGTGTAACTTATTATCTTGTTTTTTAGTAAATAGAGTTTTGCAGAGATCTTACGGTACAAAAGGACATTAAAAATAGCATAGTATGATGAACAGATTATTTTTAGTATTGGCAGTTTTGTTAAGCCTTGCCTGCAACGAACCGCAAAAGAAGAGTGTGTCAGCAGTACATCAACAGAAAGTACAGCGGGGTGTAAAGACAAAGCAAGTAAATAAGATAAGGAAAATCAGCAAGCTGGAAAAGTTAAGGCGATTGCCCAAGGGGTCGGTCATTTCCTGTTGCGACTTGTCTAACGATAACATCCGTCGCTTCCCTAATCTCTCGGCTTATACTATCAAGTCGCTAAATCTGTCGCACAATCAATTAGATACTATCATTGTTGCTTATCTTCCCAAGGGATTGGTGAAGTTGGATATGTCGTATAACCAATTAAAGAAAGCGAACTTGTATTTCTCAGATGATGACCGCTTGTCGTTTAAAGCTAGGCGTAAGCGTTACGACACTCATCCACTAAAAGAAATTAACTTGAGCCATAACCAAATAGAATGGGTAAGCATAGGCTTCCGACTCCGCAAGATTGTTGTATCGCATAATCATCTTACGTTTAT